>NZ_JACBXH010000017.1:0-88014 GCF_041381355.1 Pseudomonas sp. LM13 | reverse complement strand
CCGCATACGCGGGCCGGGGGTTTGCTTTTGCGCCGAGAAAATGCTTGGACGGCCACTGGTTTGTGAAGGCCGATAAGTCACCGCAGCTACTCCTTTGGCGGAGGCCCAGCGCAATAGCTGCTGTGCATGGATCACGAAATTGCACGCTTCGCCATGACCAGATTGCGAGTGCATGACCTGGGCTGCTTCGGTCAATGCCTAGTTCATAGCAGGGCGGATAGGACCTTATAGCTGTTAGCGCAGCAACTGCCAGGAGCGTGCCAGCGACTGACCGAGACCTCACTGCTCAAACCTCGATTCCAAGCCGCCCGCCGTTCGCTAATCGCTGTTGCCCGAACCCAGCATGGTCTCTGGACGTACCCAATCGTCGAACTCATCACTAGTCAAATAGCCAAGCTCCAGCGCTGCCTCTCTCAAGGTGGCGCCTTCGGCATAAGCCTTCTTCGCGATCTCTGCCGCTCGGTCGTAGCCGATATGCGGATTCAGCGCAGTGACCAGCATGAGACCGCGCTCAAGATGTTCTGCGATGCGTGCCGGGTCGGGCTCGAGACCGGCGATGCAGTGGGTATTGAAGTTACGACAGCCATCGGACAGAAGCCGTATCGACTGGAGCAGGTTATGGATGATCACCGGCTTGAACACGTTGAGTTGCAGATGACCCTGGCTCGCTGCGAAGCTGATGGTCATGTCGTTGCCCATCACCTGGCAGGCGAGCATGGACAGCGCTTCGCACTGGGTCGGGTTGACCTTGCCTGGCATGATCGAGCTGCCAGGCTCGTTGGCTGGCAATCGCACTTCGGCGAAGCCTCCGCGAGGTCCTGAGCCGAGCAGACGAAGGTCATTGGCGAGTTTCATCAAGGCGACCGCCAGCGTCTTCAGCGCGCCGGAGAGCGCGACCAGTGGCTCGTGGCCGGCCAAGGCGGCGAACTTGTTCGGTGCCGAGACGAACGGCAGCCCGGACAGGGCGGCCAGCTCGGCTGCGATCGCTTCGGCGAAGCCATGTGGCGAGTTCAAACCGGTACCTACTGCGGTGCCGCCTTGCGCCAGTTCATAAACAGCCGGAAGGCACTGGCGAATCGTCCGCTCGGCGATGTCGAGCTGAGCGACGAATGCCGACATCTCTTGGCCGAAGGTGATCGGCGTGGCGTCCATCATATGGGTGCGCCCGGTCTTGATCAGCTTGTTGTGCCGCGCGGCCAGTTCGGCCAGCCCGCCGGACAGCTCGGCCAAAGCCGGAAGCAGCTCACCGTGGACCGCCTTGGCGGCGGCGATGTGCATCGCTGTGGGGAAGCAGTCGTTGGAGCTTTGCGCGCGATTGACGTGGTCGTTGGGATGCACGGGAGACTTGCCGCCACGCTTGCCACCGGCCAGCTCGTTGGCGCGACCGGCGATGACCTCGTTGACGTTCATGTTGCTCTGCGTGCCGCTACCGGTCTGCCAGACCACCAGCGGAAACTGGTCGTCGTGCTGGGCATGCAGGATCTCGTCGGCGGCCTGTTCGATCAGTCGCGCGACGTCGGGCGGCAGGTCGCCGATGCGGTTGTTGACCCTGGCTGCCGCCTTCTTGATCAGCGCCAGCGCATGTAGCACCTCGATCGGCATGCGCTCGGCACCGATTGCGAAATTGCTCAGCGAACGTTGCGTCTGGGCACCCCAGTAAGCCTGCTCCGGTACGTCGACCTGCCCCAGGCTGTCGGTTTCTATACGCGTCATGCCATGCTCCTGCTCGATATTGCTGGTTTAGGCCGCCTTGCGATGCCGGCGGTTCCATAGCCCGCCGGTCGTTGCTTGAGGCATTGGAACTCTCGGCGCAGAATGTGTCCATTGAGGGCTACCTATCGCCTTCCCAAGGGATTTCCAATGCCAACCTTACGTACCCAGGCGTTGCGCTGTGCAATTCTGTTTGTCTGCATCAGCTCTTCGGCATTGGCCGACACCGCCAGCCACGCCAGCAGCGCGGAGCGTTTCCTCAACCTGGCGAACGCCGATCGGCTTGCGGTGCCTGTCTATGCACAAGTACAGCAGATGTTCGCGCAGCGTTTCGCCGAGGCTCAGGCGCCCGAGAGCAAGAAGGCGATGCTCGAGCGCTATCAAGCCCAGGCCAACACCGCGCTGGACAAGGCCATAGGCTGGGACAAGCTGAAGCCCGATCTGGTGTCCCTGTATACCAGCCAGTTTTCCGAAACCGAGTTGAATCAGCTGATCGATTTCTATCAGTCGCCACTGGGCAAGAAGATGCTCGCCAAGCTGCCGGAGCTCAATGCACGGTCTGCCCAGCTAACCCAGGCCAAACTCGAAAGCGCGGTGCCGGAAGTGAACAAGCTGTTGGCCGACATGACGGCCGAACTCGAAAAACAGAAGCCTTGAGAGAGCAGGCAATGCGCAAACTCGATCTGATCCAAAACGCCCTGCAGGTTCTGCAGCCCGAGCATCTGGAAGTGCTCGATGAAAGCCACACTCACAGCCGCGGCCTGGAGACGCACTACAAGGCGGTCATCGTCAGCGAGCAGTTCGCGGGTCTGAATTCAGTCAAGCGGCACCAGAAAGCCTACGCCGCCATGGGCCCGCTGATGCAGCAGATCCATGCACTCGCCCTGCACACCTACACGCCGGAAGAATGGGCCCAGCAGCGTGTGGCTCCGGCATCACCGGTTTGCGCCGGTGGGCATAAATAGAGGCGACAACGGACGGGAAACATCCCGGATGTTCTTTGCTAGAATCGCGCTCGCGCCGGCCCACGCCGGCGCTTTCGTTTGTATCCGGTCCACCCTTTACGCGGGTGACCACTGGTGGAAAACCCCATGACACGAAAAATCGTTGTGGCAGCGCTTTACAAGTTCGTATCGCTGCCGGACTACGTCGCCTTGCGTGACCCTCTCTTCGCGACGCTTACCGAGAACGGCATCAAGGGCACCCTGCTGCTGGCGGAGGAGGGCATCAATGGCACGGTATCCGGAACCCGCGAGGCGATCGATGCGCTGCTCGACTGGTTTCGCCGCGACCCTCGCCTGGCTGACATCGACCACAAGGAATCCTACTGCGACGAACAGCCGTTCTATCGCACCAAGGTGAAGTTGAAGAAGGAGATCGTCACGCTGGGCGTACCCGGTGTCGATCCCAATCAGCGGGTCGGTACCTACGTCGAGCCGCGGGATTGGAACGCGCTGATCGACGATCCCGAGGTTCTGCTGATCGACACCCGCAACGACTACGAAGTGGCGATCGGTACCTTCGAGGGCGCGATCGATCCGCAGACCAAGTCGTTCCGCGAATTCCCCGATTACATCAAGGCGCATTACGACCCGGCGAAGCACAAGAAGGTCGCGATGTTCTGTACCGGCGGCATTCGCTGCGAGAAGGCCTCGAGCTACATGCTTGGCGAAGGGTTCGAAGAGGTTTATCACCTCAAGGGCGGCATTCTCAAATACCTGGAAGAGGTACCCGAGGCCGAGTCGCGCTGGAAGGGCGACTGCTTCGTGTTCGACAACCGGGTCACCGTTCGCCATGACCTGAGTGCCGGTGAGTTCGACCTGTGTCATGCCTGCCGCGCCCCGCTGTCCGTGGAAGACCGGCAATCGGAGCACTACGCTGCCGGTATCAGCTGTCCGCATTGCTGGGACACTCTGAGCGAGAAGACGCGAGCCGGTGCGCGCGAACGGCAGAAGCAGATCGAGCTGGCCCGCCAGCGCAACCAGCCTCACCCCATCGGCCGTGATCCGCGGGAGCAGGAACGCTGATTCACACCAGCCCGCGAGCACGCCAAGCAGTAAGGGGAGTAACGAAGTGGCCCGACTGATCTATGTGATGGATCCGATGTGTTCGTGGTGCTGGGGCTTCGCTCCCGTGCTGCAGGGCCTTGTCGAGCAGGCCGCGGAGCACGGTGTGCCGCTCGTGCTGAAGGTCGGCGGCCTGCGCCGGGAACATGTCGCGATGGATGAGGCCGGGCGCTCGCGCACGCTGTCCTACTGGCAAGCTGTGCATAACGCCACTGGACAGCCATTCGATTTCGAGGGCGGTTTTCCGGCGGGATTGATCTACAACACCGAGCCTGCATGCCGAGCCCTGGTCGCCGCGCGCGGGCTCGATGAAAGCCGGGTCTGGCCGCTGTCGCTGCTGATCCAGCAGGCCTTCTACCAGCAGGGGCGTGATGTCACGCAAGCCGCGCTGCTGGTGGAGCTGGCCGAGGCGGCTGGGTTCTCCCGCGAGCGCTTCGCCGAGCGCTATGACGACCCGGCCACCAAGGCCGAAACGTCAGCGGATTTCAGCTGGGCCGAGAATCTTGGTATCGCCGGGTTCCCGACGCTGCTCGCCGAGCACCAGGGCCAACTGGCACTGCTCACCAACGGCTATCAGCCGCTGACAGTACTGGCCCCATTACTTGGCCGCTGGCTGGAGCACAACGCGCATGCCTGACCAGCTCAGTTGGGCGGAGATTCGCCGCCTTGCGCTGCGCCACCGCAAGGCCTTGATTCTGGCCAACCTGGTCGCGGTTCTGGCCACGCTCTGCAGCGTGCCGATCCCCTTGCTATTGCCGTTGCTGGTAGACGAAGTGCTGCTCGGCACCGGCGATGCGGCACTGCGCGTGATGGATCGCTTCCTGCCCCCCAGCTGGGAAACGGCGGCCGGCTACATCGGCCTGATGCTCGGTATAACCCTGCTGCTGCGGGCCTCGGCCCTGGTCTTCAACGTCTTGCAGGCGCGGCTGTTCGCCCGGCTGTCGAAGGACATCGTCTATCGCATACGCGTGCGGCTGATCGAGCGTCTCAAACGCATCGCCCTCGGTGAGTACGAGAGCCTCGGCGGTGGTACGGTTGCGACTCATCTGGTCACCGATCTGGAGACCATCGACAAGTTCATCGGTGACACCCTCAGTCGTCTGCTAGTGGCAGTGCTATCGATCATCGGCACAGCGGCCATTCTGATATGGATGCACTGGCAGCTGGCGCTGCTGATCCTGCTTTTCAACCCGCTGGTGATCTACGCCACCGTGCAGCTGGGCAAGCGGGTGAAGCACCTGAAGAAGCTGGAGAACGACAGCACCTCGCGCTTCACCCAGGCGCTTACCGAAACCCTCGATGCGATACAGGAAGTCCGTGCGGGCAACCGCCAGGGATTCTTCCTTGGTCGACTGGGGCTCCGGGCGCGGGAGGTCCGCGACTACGCCGTCGCTTCGCAGTGGAAGACCGACGCCTCCAATCGCGCCAGCGGCCTGCTGTTCCAGTTCGGCATCGACGTGTTCCGTGCCGCGGCGATGCTGACCGTACTGTTCTCCGATCTGTCGATTGGCCAGATGCTCGCCGTATTCAGCTACCTCTGGTTCATGATCGGACCGGTGGAGCAATTGCTGAGCCTGCAATACGCCTTCTATGCCGCCGGCGGCGCTTTGGGGCGGATTAATCAGCTGCTGGCCCGCGCGGACGAGCCGCAGTATCCGGGTGGGCGGGATCCTTTCGCTAATCAAGCAACGGTTGCGATCGATGTGCGGGGTTTGACGTTCGCCTATCAGGATGAACCGGTACTGGAGGGTCTGGACCTCAGCGTTGCCGCTGGCGAGAAGGTGGCGGTCGTAGGCGCCAGCGGTGGCGGCAAGAGCACGCTGGTGCAACTATTGCTGGGGCTGTATCAACCTCAGTCCGGCGAGATTCGCTTCGGCGGCGTACCGCTGGAAGAGATCAGCCTGGGCGTTGTGCGCGACAACGTCGCCGTTGTGCTGCAGCACCCGGCGCTGTTCAACGATACGGTGCGGGCCAACCTGACCATGGGCCGGGAACGCGACGACCATCAGTGCTGGCGCGCGCTGGAGATCGCTCAACTTGCCGAGACCGTTCGCCAGTTACCGGATGGGCTCGACAGCATAGTGGGTCGCTCCGGCGTTCGTCTGTCCGGCGGTCAGCGCCAGCGGTTGGCCGTGGCGCGGATGGTGCTGGCCGAACCGAAGGTGGTGATCCTCGACGAAGCCACCTCGGCGCTCGACGCTGCCACCGAATATGCCCTGCACCAGGGACTCAACCGCTTTCTGCAGGGGCGTACGACGCTGATCATCGCGCACCGCCTGTCGGCCGTGAAGCAGGCGGACAGGGTGCTCGTCTTCGATGGCGGACGGATCGCCGAGGAGGGTGATCATCTGCAGTTGATCGCCGAGGGTGGTCTCTACGCGCGTCTTTACGGGCATCTACAGCATTAGTCCGAGCCCGATGCGGTCATTGCGGTCGGCCAACCGGCATCGGCCGATTTCGCTCGGCTACCGTCAGTCTTAAGGCGCCCAAAAAAACCAGACGAAACGCTCAACTATTAGTAATCTCGGCCGACTTCCCGATTGTGCTTTTTCGTGGGATTTCTCTGATGGAACCAGTGCAGAACCTATTTACCAATCTCTCGGTCGGCAAGAAGCTCATCGCCGGATTTGGCGTCGTGCTCCTGCTTACTGCAGGCGTGGCCGCCACCGGCTTTGTTGCAGTCGAGGAGATCCTTGGCCGGGCGCTACAGATCGAGCAGCTGTCCAGCGTCAACGCGTCGATCCTGTCGGCGCGCGGCGCCGAGCGTGACTACGCTCTGACGCGTCAGCAATCCTCGGCCGATGCGCTGCACGCATCATTGCAGCAACTCGGTACCGAGCTGGCAGGCTTGGCGAGTACTTCAAGTACGCAGGAGCGGGCCTACCTGACACGTATTCAGCAGGCTGCAGAAGAGTACAGCCGGCAATTCGACCGTTACATGGCGCTGATCGAGCGTGGCGTGAAGCTGCGCACGCGCATGCAGGAGACTGCTCAGGTCAGCCGTGAAGAGTTCGAATTCATCGAGCTGGACATGTACGACGCCGTGCGCGTGCTGCGCCTGGAAGGTGATCGCCTCAAGGGCAGCGATCCGCTGACGGTGGCCGAGGCGACCTCGGGGCTGACCAAGCAGATTCTGGACATGCGTACCCTGGAGAATGTCTACGTTGCCAACAGCTCGGATGAAGCGGCAAAGAGCTGGAGCGACTTGCACGGGAACGTGACCACCATCGGCAGCAATCTGAAGATCTGGCTGAACGATGACCAGAAGGCTTCCATGGACAAGGCCTTGGCCGAGCTGGACCAGTACAAGCTGGCGTTCGACGAGTTTCGTCAGAATCGTAGCGAACGCCTCGCGCTCGAACAGTCGATGGCTCAGCAGTCCGAAGTGGTAATCGCAGCTGCCGACGAGGCTTTGGCTAATGCCAGCAGCGCTATGCAGCAACAGAAAAGCAGCAGCTACATGTTGCTCGGCGTGATTGGCGCGCTGGCCATTCTCGTCGGCCTGCTGGCCGCCACGGTCATTTCGCGAATGATCGTCGGCCCGCTTCGCAGCACCGTCCAGCAAGCTCAGCGCGTTGCTGCTGGCGACCTGACCCATTCCCAGGCGAGCGCGCGTCGCGATGAGGTCGGCCAGCTGCAGAACGCCATGCACGACATGACCAACAGCCTGCGTAACCTGATCGGGCGCATCGGTGGCGGCGTTAGCCAGATCGCCGCGGCGGCTGACCAGCTTTCGGCAGTGACCGCGCAGACCAGCACTGGTGTGCAGACCCAGCGTGTCGAGACCGAGCAGGTGGCGACTGCGATGCACGAGATGGCGGCGACGGTGCAGGAGGTCGCGCGCAACGCTGAACAGGCTTCTACCGCGGCGCGGCAGGCTGACCAGCAGGCTCGCCAGGGTGATCGGGTGGTGCGCGATGCAGTCGGGCAGGTCGGCAGTCTGGCCGGAGAGGTGGACCAGTCGGCACACGCCATCGAAGCGCTGCACGCCGAAAGCGGGCGGATCGGCAGCGTGCTCGAAGTCATTCGTGCGGTCGCCGAGCAGACCAATCTATTGGCACTGAACGCGGCCATCGAGGCGGCTCGCGCTGGCGAGCAGGGCCGCGGCTTCGCTGTTGTTGCGGACGAAGTGCGCGCCCTGGCGCGGCGCACCCACGACTCCACCGAAGAGATCGAAGGCCTGATCGGCAATCTGCAGCGCGTTGCGCAGCAGGCGGTGGAACAGATGCAGAGCAGTCGTTCGCTCACCCAGCGCACCGTCGAGTTGGCTAACGAAGCGGGTGTTGCGTTGGGGCGGATCACCGAGTCGGTCTCCACCATCGAGCAGATGAACCAGCAGATCGCCGCGGCGGCCGAGCAGCAGAGCGCGGTAGCCGAGAGCATTTCCGAAAGCGTGACGCGCGTGCGTGATATCGGCGACCAGAGCGCCAGTGCCACGGAGCAGACTGCCGGGGCCAGCGCCGAGCTGGCACGCCTGGGGCTGGAGTTGCAGGAACTGGTTCGTCAGTTCCGCACCTGAGCGCGGCCGCTGGTGCTTCCTGTCATCAGCGGCGGCCATTCAATTCGGCGGCCCAGGCTGCCAGCGGCAATGCCGGCTCCTGGTGCCAGATACGCTCCCAGATGCTGAGCAGCCGACTCATGTCGTCCCGGTTGGCCGGCAAGCGCTCGGGGGCACGGATGAGCCGCCAATCTTCGTTGCTACGTTTGGCCAGCGGGAAACGGAAGGGATGGAAGCCGGTCATGCCGAGCCTCAAATCGGTGACCAGTAACTGATCGCCATCCTTGTCGTAGCGCAGTACATCGCCGGTGAACCATCGCAGGCGTTGGTGCTGCGGCGATTCCTGCAGCGCGTCGGCAAGGTGCTCGTTGCGCGGGAGACGCACCAGGCTCGGCGGCGCAGCGTCCAGCCAGCTGACCAGCGTTTCGTAGTAGTGCTCGCCGTCCACCAGAATCACCCGCCAGAGCAGGCTGTTGAACGGCGTCGGCGTGCTGAACATCCGCTCGACCTCGATGCCCTGGCGGCTGATGCTCGCTTGCACGCGCTGCTCGGCCATCTGTTTGCCGGCAAGAGTGAAGCCCAGGTAGCAGCTGGTCAGCAACAGCGCGTACGCCGGCCATCGGGCGGTGCGGCCATGCAGGCCGAACAGCGCGCCGGCCAGCACCGCGATCAGCAGCGGCACGCTGTAGAGCGGGTCGATGATGAAGATGCTGGACCAGGCGATCGGTGGGGTGGTCAGCGGCCATAGCAGCTGCGTGCCATAGCTGGTGAAGGCGTCCAGCAGCACATGGGTGATCAGCACCAGCCAGATGGTGAGGAATAGTCGGGTGCCGGAGTATCGCTCGTCGGGGCGGAATCGCCGGATCAGCCAGGTCAGCAACACGGCGAGCAGGCTGAGGACGAACAGCGAATGGCTGAAGCCGCGGTGATAGGTCATGTTGGCGACTGCATCGCCGTAGTCGATGACCACGTCGAGGTCGGGCAGGGTGCCGAGCACGGAGCCGTAGGCGAGCGCCTTGCGGCCTTGCCAGCGTCCGAGCATCGCGCCCTGTACGCTGGCGCCAAGTAAGGCCTGGGTGATCGAGTCCATATGCAGATCCCTGGGGGCGGGGAAATTACCTTAGCCGAAGCGCCGGCGGCACCTGATCGGCAAATTTCGAAAAAGTATGTCGTGGTTCGGCACGGCGTAGGACAATCGCCAGCTCAATCGTCCATGGCGCACTCCATGCTGGAAATTTCCAATACCGTGCAGCTGCCGGATGCCGAGATCGAATTGACCGCGATACGCGCCCAGGGTGCCGGCGGGCAGAACGTCAACAAGGTGTCCAGCGCGTTGCACCTGCGTTTCGACATCCGGGGCTCGTCACTGCCGGCGTTCTACAAAGAACGTTTGCTGGCGCTGCGCGACAGTCGCATCACCGCGGAGGGTGTAGTCATCATCAAGGCGCAGCGCTACCGCACCCAGGAGCAGAATCGTCTCGATGCGCTCGAGCGGCTGGCGGAGCTGATTCGCAGCGTCGGCAAAGTGGAGAAAGCCCGGCGCCCGACCAAGCCGACCCTGGGCTCGAAGAGGCGCCGTCTGGAGGGCAAGAGCAAACGCGGTGCGATCAAGGCCGGGCGCGGGCGGGTGGACTACTAAGCCCTCAGGTGCCGGTGCGCACCTCGTCTGTTGCCTCGGCGGGAGGCATGTCGTCCAGCTCGCTTTCGTTGGCCGGTTCGTGGCTGGCAGCGTCTTCCGGGGTGTCGGGCATCAGCTCCATGACCGTGGGACTGGTGCGCAGGATCGGCGTGAAGTGGCCGTGCGGTTCGGTGACCAAGTCGAACACCTTGCGCGGCCGGTAGAACGCATAGAATGCCAGCACGCCGAGGCCTACCGCGAAGAACAGCGGCAGGGCGATGGGGCCGGCCAGATGCATCAGGCCGCCGGCCGCCACCGGGCCCAGCGCGGCGCCGAAGCCGTTGGCCAATAGCAGGCCGCTGGAGCCGGACAGAATCTCGTCGGGATTGAGCTGATCGACCATCTGCGCGACGGCGATGGAGTAGATGGAAAAGGCCAGCCCGCCCCAGACGAACATCAGCCCCAGCAGCAACGGGCTGGCCATCAGCGGTGCTACGGCGAGCGCGAGAATGGCGGCCAGCGCCACCACCCAGAGCAGCACGGTGCGCCGCTCATGTTTGTCGGAAAACAGCCCGATCGGCCACTGCAGCACGGCGCCGCCGAGGATGGTGATGCTCATCAGCAGGCCCACACCGGCCGCATCGAAGCCGATCTCGCTGGCGTACACCGGCGCCAGGCCCCAGAACCCGCCGAGGACGAAGCCGGATACCCCGGCCGCCATCAGCGGCAGCGGGGCGATGCGCGCCAGTTGCAGCAGGTCGGTCGGGGGAATGTCGGGCAGGGTCGGCTGCGGCTGGCGGGTCAGGGTGATGGGCATCATCGCGCCGCCGATGAGGATGGTCGCCAGGGCAAACAGGGTGAATTCCATCGGGCTGTCGAGCCCCAGCAACTGCTGCGCAGCCGCCAGGGCACCCAGATTGACCGCCATGTATACGGCAAATACCTGGCCGCGCTTCTCGCCGCTGACCTGGGCGTTGAGCCAGCTCTCGATGACCATGTACAGCGTCACCAGCGCGATGCCGTAGACCACCCGCAACACCAGCCATACCCACGGATTGACGATCATCACGTGCAGCAGCACGGCGGTGGCCGCCAGCGAGGCGTAGAAGGAAAAGGTGCGGATGTGCCCAACCCGCCGGATCAGCGAAGGCGCCAGCCAGGTGCCGACGAGAAAACCGGCGAAATAGCCGGACATCAGCAGGCCAACCATCCCTGTCGAATAGCCTTCGGCCACGCCGCGCAGGGTCAGGAGTGTGTTGAGTAGCCCGTGGCCGAGCAGCAGCAGAGCCACACCGGCGAGCAGTGAACTGATGGGAGCGATCAAGGACGTCATGCGGTAACCCTAGGCAGCGAAGCCGGTGAAGGCAAGTCCAGGTGCGTCGGACGCTGGCCGATGATGTGACCTAACTTACTAATTTTCATAACAAGGTCGTGGGAAGCGGCGGCTGGTAGGGCCGACGCTCCCTGCGTTGTGCATTTGGCAGCCGGGGCCATTCAGGATTCCCGCAGCGTCGCGCACTGCAATGGCTTGGCATGGCGCACGGCCTGGTTCAGCGACTGCACGGCTTCGACCATCGCCTCGCGGTCGAGCACGCCGGTCAGGCTGATCGCCGCCTGGTCGACCACCGCCTGGGCATGGCGCAGCAGCACCCGTTCGGTATCGGCATCCTCGGCGGCGTAGAGCAGGTTCTTGCAGGCCTGCAGCAGTGCTTGCAGAACCTGTAGGTCGTCAGCGCCATAGCGGCGCTGCGGGCCGAAGGTCATCTGCAGCAGCTGATGCAGATTCAGCTCGCGGATCAAAATCCGCGGTCGATCCTCGGCGCGGGCGACCTCGTGGTCGGGCATCTGCATGCGCTCGGCCAGCAGTACGCCCAGCATGTCGATCGCCTTGATCGCCGTTCCCGGGTCGTTGATCCCCGGGCTCAGGGCGCGCACGGCGATTTCGACGATCTGCTTGAAGCCAAAGAAGAAGTGCCGCTGCGCGTACTCCTCGACATAGAAGTCGAAACAGTCGAGCAGACGGTTCGTGCAGTTCTCGTCGAGTTCACGGTCGATGCGTATCAATGGATGTCCGGGCATGACGAAGAAGCCGTAGTGCACCTGCACGGTCATGCGCGCGTCCTGCTCTTCGAGGAGGTCCTGGGCGGCGGCGACGTTCAGCGCCTTGAAGTAGCCCGAGCGCCGCGCACGCACGACTGTCCATTGCGCGTCGTCCGGCCAGGCCGGCGCATGGCTGTCTTGTAGCTGACGGCGGCGTGCGCGCAGCTGGCCGAGGGTCTGTTTGTAGACGCGGTTGAGGATGAAATCCACCTGGATCGACAGCGAAATGGAACGGATGAAGTACACGAACAGACACAGGCAGATCACCGCGAGCCCCAGCGCCAGGAAGATGCCCAGGCTCGGTACGTTGATGTCGTCGCCTTCCTGAATGGTCGAGATCAGCATCAGCGAATCGATGATCGTGCCGAGATAGACGCCGAGCACCACCTGATGACTGCGGCTGCTGATCAGGCCGGGAATGACCCGCGGCGACAGCGAGGAGGCGGCCGAGTTGAGCACCACCATCACCATCGAGAAGCTGAACACCATCAGCGAAATGATTCCGCCGACCAGGGTGCCGAGGATCAGTCGGGCATTCTCGGCGTTCTTCACCAGGCCGAGGTCCAGATCTTCCTTGTACGGCTGCAGCCAGGTCATCTCCAGCAGGATCGTCACGACGCAGAGAACTGCCAGGCCCACCGCGATCAGGGTCGGGTAGAAGGCGATGCTGCCGGTGACGCGGTGATACAGGCGAAACAGCCTGTTGGTCAGTGATGGCATGGCAGCTCCCTGCGGTGATCCGGCGATACGTGTCTACCGCCGTTCGGCAGCAAGCGGCGACTATCGTTCGCTTCAGGCCGGGCCGTCGGCCACGAGGGTCGCGATCAGCGCACGCACGCTGCCGGGCAGCGCGTCCAGTTCGCGAACCAGAATGCTGCGCTCGCGCACCGCCCAGGGTTCGTCCAGCGTCACCAGCGCGAGCTGCATGGTGCGGCTGTGCCGGCGCGCTGCCGACTCGGGAATGATGCCGATGCCCACACCGGCCTCGATCATCCGACAAACCGCCTCGAAGCTGGAGACCTGGATGCGCAGGGAAAGCTGGCCACCCAGTTTTTCCACTTGGTCGCGCAGAAAGGTCAGCAGGGTGCTGCCCTCGTGCAGGCCGATGTGCTGGTAGGTCAGCGTCTGACGCAGCGTAACCTGTCGCTCGCCTGCCAGCGGATGGCCGATCGGCACTGCCAACAACAGGCGGTCGGTGCTGAAGTGCAGCACCTGAAGCCCCTCTGCGCGTACCGGCCCGGCGATGATGCCCATGTCGGTGCTGCCGTCGAGCACACCGCGGACGATGTCGCGGCTCAGACGCTCCTGCAGGTCAACGCTTACGCCGGGGCGCTCGGCGAGAAATCCGGCCAGCACCTCCGGCAGGAATTCGGTTACGGCCGTGGTGTTGGCGAAGATGCGGATGTGACCGGCCGAGTCGGTGCCGTATTCGGTGAACTCGCTTTTCAGGTAGTCCACCTGGCGCATGATCAGCCGCGCATGCTGCAGCAACTTGTGGCCGGCCGGCGTCAGCTCGACACCGCGGCTGTCGCGGTAAAGCAGGCGGCTGTCGAGCTGGCCTTCCAGCGCCTTGATGCGCGCACTGGCGGCTGCCGGCGAGAGGTGTGCGCGTCGTGCGCCCTGGGTCAGGCTGGGGGACTCGGCAATGTGGATGAACAGGCGCAGGTCGGCCAGATCGAAGTGCATAGACGCCTCGGTTTGGGCTAGGTGTTCAGCTTAGCCGAACGCTGGTGTCGGTAAATACAAATTCTCGGAACGCCGGCTTCGTAGCATCCTCCAGCGAAACAAGACAACAGCGGAAACCCGACGATGACCGATACCTCTGCCTGGATTGGCCGCAGTGAAGAAGTCCACGACCAGCTCAGCCGCAACCTGCTGATGCGCATCGCCGCGACCTTCGGCGAAAGCACTCCCGCCCATGGCGAAGCGTTGCCACCGCTGTGGCAATGGTGCTTCTTCCAAGAGCCGGTTGCCGAAAGCGGCCTCGGCGAGGATGGCCACCCGGCGCGCGGTGGCTTCCTGCCGCCGGCGGACAACCGCAACCGCATGTGGGCCGGCGGCCGGGTCGAATTCCTGCGTCCGCTGGAAGCCGGCGGCGAGGCGCGACGCGTGTCTACCATCAAGCACATCGAGGAGAAACAGGGCCGCACCGGCGCGCTGCTGTTCGTCACCGTGCAGCACGACTATCTGCAGGACAGCCGGCTGGCGATCCGCGAGGAACAGGACATCGTCTACCGTGAGCCCACCCCGCCGAAAACCAGCAGCGGCGAACCCATGGTCGCCGGTGGCTGGCGCGAAGCGGTCACGCCGACGCCGACGCTGCTGTTCCGTTATTCGGCGGTCACCTTCAACGGCCATCGCATCCATTACGACTGGCCCTACGTCACCGAGACCGAAGGCTATGCCGGCCTGGTCGTTCACGGCCCGCTGATCGCCACCTTGAACCTGCGCGCCTTCTGCCGCGCCAATCCCGACGCCCGCCTGCGCCGCTTCGCCTACCGCGGCCTGCGCCCGCTGATCGCACCGCAGCCGTTCGAGGTCGGCGGGCGCATTGTCGCGCCGGGCAAGGCCGAACTCTGGGCCGGCGATCACAACGGCCTGGCGCAGAAAGCCGAAGTGGAATTCGACTGAGGTGTATGGCGGCACTCCGCCCCCTCACCCTAACCCTCTCCCCAAGGGGGCGAGGGGACTGGTCGGTGTCCGGCTTTAGATTGGTGTACACGCGATGCCATCTGCCAAGGCATAACCTCCGACCGTACACCGGATAGCCCCCTCGCCCCTCTGGGGAGAGGGCTGGGGTGAGGGGCGACCTCTCTAACAACGAGAACGTATCGAGATGACGACGAAGCACAACTACCAAGACGCCAGGCACGAAGAACTCAATTTCATCCGCGAAGGCGTGCGTGCCCTCTGTGCCGAATTTCCCGCCGAGTACTGGCGCAGGATCGATGAGGAAAAGGGCTTCCCGGAAGCCTTCGTCACCGCCATGACCGAGGCCGGCTGGCTCTCGGCGATGATCCCGGAACAATACGGCGGCTCCGGCCTGGGCCTGGCCGAGGCCTCGGTGATCCTCGAGGAGGTCAACCGTTGCGGTGGCAACTCCGGGACCATCCACGGGCAGATGTACAACATGTTCACCCTGCTCAGAAACGGCAGCGAGGAGCAGAAGCGCTACTACTTGCCGAAGCTGGCGAGCGGCGAGCTGCGCCTGCAGTCCATGGGCGTCACCGAGCCGACCACCGGCACCGACACCACCAAGATCAAGACCACCGCCGTGCGCCAGGGCGACAAGTACGTGATCAACGGGCAGAAGGTGTGGATCTCGCGCATCCAGCATTCCGACCTGATGATCCTGCTGGCGCGTACCACGCCGCTGGCCGAGGTGCAGCGCAAGTCCGAAGGCATGTCGATCTTCCTCGTCGACCTGCGCGAGGCCATCGGCAACGGCCTGACCGTGCAGCCGATCGCCAACATGGTCAACCACGAGACCAACGAGCTGTTCTTCGACAACCTGGAGATTCCCGCCAGCAGCCTGATCGGCGAGGAGGGCAAGGGCTTTCGCTACATCCTCGACGGTCTGAATGCCGAGCGCACGCTGATCGCCGCCGAGTGCATCGGCGATGGCCGCTGGTTCGTCGAGAAGTCCGCGCAGTACGCCCGCGACCGTGTGGTATTCGGCCGGCCCATCGGGCAGAACCAGGGCGTGCAGTTCCCCATCGCCGAAGCGCATATCGAGATCGAGGCCGCCGACCTGATGCGCTGGCGCGCCTGCGAGGAATACGACGCCGGTCGCAACGCTGGGGCGGCGGCCAACATGGCCAAGTACCTGGCAGCGAAGGCCAGCTGGGAGGCGGCCAATGCCTGCTTGCAGACCCACGGCGGCTTCGGCTTCGCCAACGAGTACGACGTCGAGCGCAAGTTCCGCGAGACTCGGCTGTACCAGGTGGCGCCGATCTCCACCAACCTGATCCTGTCATACGTAGCCGAGCACTTGCTCGAGCTGCCGCGTTCGTTCTAACGGAGCCAGACGTAGGGTGGAAAACGGCGAAGCCTTTTCTACGCGTATCGAACAGGCGACACAGGTGGTGGAAATGCTTCGCGATTTCCACCCCTACGAAAGAGGGAAGTGCGTCATGAATATCAGCCATCTCGACTACTTGGTGCTGACCGTTGCCGATATCGAGGCCGCGGTGGACTTCTACACCCGCGTGCTCGGCATGCAGGCGGTGACCTTCGGCGCAGGGCGCAAGGCGCTGGCCTTCGGCAGCCAGAAGATCAACCTGCACCAGGCCGGGCGCGAATTCGAGCCCAAGGCCGAGCGGCCGACGCCGGGTTCGGCGGACCTCTGCTTCATCGTTGCCACACCGCTGGCCGAGGTGATCGCACACCTCCAGGCGCAGCAGGTCGCCATCGTCGAAGGTCCGGTGCAGCGCACCGGCGCGGCCGGACCGATCCGCTCGGTGTACCTGCGCGACCCCGACCAGAACCTCATCGAACTATCCAATCCGTTAGAGAATCCGCTGGAGCCCAACGCATGAGCCAGCACACCCGTGCCCTGACCGAATTCCTCGCCGGGCTCGCCTATGAGCAGATCCCCGAACCGGTGCTTGCCCGCACCGAAGACCTCTTTCTCGATTGGCTCGGCTCGGCCCTGGCCAGCGCCGGCTCGCATCCGATTCCGCTGTTCGAGCGTTACGCGCAGAAGATGGGTCCGGCCGAAGGCCCGGCGCGCATTCTGGTCAACGGCCAGAGCAGCTCGGCCTATTTCGCCGCGCTGGTGAATGCCACCAGCTCGCATCTGGTGGAGCAGGACGACCTGCACAACAGCTCCGTGCTGCACCCGGCCACCGTGGTGTTTCCTGCTGCGCTGGCGGCGGCGCAGGATCTCGGCAAGTCCGGCCGCGAGCTGCTGGTGGCCTCGGTGGCAGGCTACGAGGCGGGCATCCGCATCGGCGAGTTCCTCGGCCGCTCGCATTACCGCATCTTCCACACCACCGCGACGGTCGGCACCCTGGCCGCGGCGGTGGCCGTTGGCAAGCTGATGGATTTCGACCAGCAGCAGTTCACCCATCTGCTCGGCAGCGCCGGTACGCAAGCGGCGGGGCTGTGGGAGTTTCTCCGTGACGCGGCGGACTCCAAGCAGCTGCACACCGCCAAGGCGGCTGCCGATGGCCTGCTCGCCGCCTACCTGACCGCCGATGGCCTGACCGGCGCGCAAGACATCCTCGAAGGCGAGCAGGGCATGGCGGCGGGCATGTCCCGCGATGCCGAGCCGAGCAAGCTGTCCGACCGGCTCGGCAGCCGCTGGGCGCTGGCGGAAACCTCGTTCAAGTTCCACGCCTCCTGCCGCCATACCCACCCGGCGGCCGATGCGCTGCTGGCGCTGATGCAGCGCGAAGGGCTCGGGGCCGATGACATCGCGTCGGTCACCACCCGCGTGCACCAGGGCGCGATCGACGTGCTCGGCCGCGTGACGGTGCCGCTGACAGTGCATCAGGCCAAATTCTCCATGGGCACCGTGCTGGGGCTGATCGCCCTGTACGGCAAGGCCGGCCTGACCGAATTCCACAGCCATGCGCTCAGCGACCCGCGCGTCGGCGAGTTCCGCGAGAAGGTCTCGATGACGCTCGATCCCGAGGTGGACGGCGCCTACCCAGCACGCTGGCTCGGTCGCGTCGAAGTGACCACCGCCGATGGCCGCACGCTGCACGGCGCCATCGACGAGCCGAAGGGAGACCCGGGCAACACGCTGAGCCGCGCCGAGCTGGAGGACAAGTTCCGCCGCCTGGTGCAGTTCTCCGCGGCGCGCAGCGATGACCAGGCGGGCGTGCTGATCGATACGGTCTGGCGCCTGCGCGAGAGCGGGAATTTAGACATGTTGAGGTGACCGTAGGGTGGGCTTCAGCCCACCACAGGTAACACGCTCCGGTGGACTGAAGCCCACCCTACTAGAAGCGCAATCGTAGGGTGGATGACGGCGAAGCCTCATCCACCAAAGTGGCGCCAGAGTGCCCAGGGGCTTGAACAGACGCGTGGAAAAGGCTTCGCCGTTTTCCACCCTACGCCGAATTTGCAGGAACCGAACATGAACGACACTCAAGTCAAACCCCGCCCACTCGATGGCATCACCGTGGTCAGCCTCGAGCACGCCATCGCCGCGCCGTTCTGCACGCGCCAGCTGGCCGACCTCGGCGCACGGGTGATCAAGATCGAGCGGCCCGGTGCCGGCGACTTCGCCCGCGGCTACGACGAGCGGGTCGATGGGCTGGCCTCGCATTTCGTCTGGACCAACCGCTCGAAGGAAAGCCTGAGCCTGGACGTAAAACAGGACGCTGCTGCCCAGGTGCTCGACCAGCTCCTGGCCAAGGCCGACGTGCTGGTGCAGAACCTGGCGCCCGGTGCCGCGGCGCGCATGGCGCTCTCCTTCGAGGCGCTGCATGAGCGCTTTCCGCGGCTGATCGTCTGCGACATTTCCGGCTACGGCGAGGGTGGCCCCTACGAGCAGAAGAAGGCCTACGACCTGCTGATCCAGAGCGAGGGCGGCTTTCTCTCCGTCACCGGCGGGCCGGGTGAGACCGAGATGGCCAAGGCCGGCTGCTCCATTGCCGATATCGCCGCCGGCATGTACGCCTACACCGGCGTGCTTTCGGCGCTGATGCTGCGCGACAAGACGGGCGAGGGCAGCCGCGTCGACGTTTCCATGCTCGAAAGCCTGGTGGAGTGGATGGGCTACCCGTTGTATTACGCCTACAAGGGCGCGACGCCGCCGCCGCGTGCCGGCGCCGCCCACGCCACCATCTACCCCTACGGCCCGTTCCCCACCGGCGACGGCGGCACGGTGATGCTCGGTCTGCAGAACGAGCGTGAGTGGCTGGCGTTCTGCGACAAGGTGCTGCTGCAGCCGGAACTGGCGCAGGACGAGCGCTTCTCGAGCAACGCCCGGCGTTCCGAGCATCGCACCGAATTGCGTGCACTTATCGTCGAGGCGTTCAGCCACCTGAGCGCCGAGGAGGTGATCGCCCGGCTGGATGCCGCGTCCATCGCCAATGCGCATGTCAATGACATGGCCGGTGTCTGGGCGCATCCGCAGCTCAAGGCCCGCCAGCGCTGGAGCGAGGTGGACAGTCCGGCCGGTCGCCTGCCTGCGCTGCTGCCGCCGGGGCGCAACAGCGCCTTCGCCCCGCGCATGGACCCCATCCCCGCGCTGGGCCAGCACACCGACGCGCTGCTGAGCGAACTCGGCTACGCGCCGGGCGATATCCAGCGCCTGCACGAGCAGGGCGCGGTATGAGCGTGCCCAGGAGCCAGCCCATGAACTCATCGATCATCCGTAGCGCGCTGTTCGTCCCGGCGACCCGCCCGGAGCGCATTTCCAAGGCGCTGGCGAGCGGCGCCGACGCGGTCATCGTCGACCTTGAAGACGCCGTGGCAGAAAGCCTCAAGGCCGAGGCACGTGGCAACCTCGAAGCCTTTCTCGCCGCCACTCCGGACGCACGCGTGCTGGTGCGCATCAATGCGCCGACGCATCCCGAGCAGGCCGCCGACCTGGCGCTCTGCGCACACTATCCCGGCGTCGCTGGCGTGCTGCTGCCGAAAGTGGAAAGCGCGGTGCAGGTGGCGTTGGCGACCGGCTGCGGCAAGCCGGTGTGGCCGATCATCGAGAGCGCGCGCGGGCTGGCGCATCTGGCGGAAATCGCCCACGCCCACGGCGTCGAGCGGCTGTCGTTCGGCTCACTGGACCTGGGGCTGGACCTCGGCCTGGCCAGCGGCAGCGCAGCGGCCGAGCGGATTCTCGATCAGGCACGTTACGCGCTGCTGCTGCAGTCGCGTCTGGCCGGGCTGGCCGCACCGCTGGACAGTGTCTTCCCCGACATCAAGAACCTGCACGGCCTCGCCCAGGCAGTAGCCGATGCCCGCGACATGGGCTTCGGCGGGCTGCTGTGCATCCATCCCGGCCAAATCGCCGTGGTGCATGAAACGCTGATGCCCAGCGCCGCCGAACTCGACTGGGCACACCGCATCCTCGCCGCCGGCGCCAGTGGCGACGGGGTCTTCGTAGTAGACGGACAGATGGTCGATGCCCCCGTCATCGGCCGCGCCCGTCGCTTGCTGCAACGTGCCGGGCAAGCGGTGCCCTGACCGCAACGCTTGCCCGCGAAACGTACCAACCGACAAAAACAAGAGGGTACTTCCATGCTGAGTAACAAGCTCAAGGCACTCGCCTGCGCGCTTTCTTTCACCGTCGCCGGGCTGGTGCATGCAGATCCCGTGACCATCAAATTCGCCCACGTAGTAGCGGACAACACACCGAAGGGGCAGGGCGCCCTGTTGTTCAAGAAACTCGCCGAGGAGCGCCTGCCGGGCAAGGTGAAGGTCGAGGTCTACCCGAACTCGTCGCTGTTCGGCGACGGCAAGGAAATGGAGGCCCTGCTGCTCGGTGACGTGCACATGCTGGCGCCGTCGCTGGCCAAGTTCGAGCATTACGCCAAGGCCATCCAGATCTATGACCTGCCGTTCCTGTTCGACGACCTGGCGGCAGCCGATCGTTTCCAGAGCGGCCCGCAGGGCAAGGCGCTGCTGCGCGCGATGGAGGACAAGAACATCACCGGTCTGGCCTACTGGCACAACGGAATGAAGCAGCTCTCGGCGAACAAGCCGCTGCGCGAGCCGAAGGATGCCCGCGGGCTGAAGTTCCGCGTACAGGCCTCGGCAGTGCTCGACGAGCAGTTCAAGGCGGTGCGCGCAAACCCCCGCAAGATGAGCTTCGCCGAGGTCTACCAGGGCTTGCAGACCGGCGTGGTCAATGGCACCGAGAACACCTGGTCGAACTATGAAAGACAGAAGGTGCACGAGGTCCAGCCTTACATGACCGCCTCCGACCACGGCCTGATCGACTACATGGTGATTACCAACACCAAGTTCTGGAACGGCCTGCCGGAAGACGTGCGCGGCGAGCTGGAAACGATCATGGAAGAGGTCACCGCTGAGGTGAACCGCCAGGCCGACGACCTCAACCAGCAGGCGCGCCAAGCCATCGCCGCCTCCGGCAAGACCGAAATCATCGAACTGACCCCCGAGCAACGCGCCCAGTGGCGCGAGGCGATGAAACCGGTGTGGAAGAAGTTCGAGAGCGACATCGGCGGCGAGCTGATCGAAGCGGCGCAGGCGGCCAACCGCTCCTGAGCCTCCAGAGGCACCAAGCGGCGGAGAACGAACGGGCCTGTCCGATGTGACCGGCCCGTTTTTTTTTTGCCTTCAGCTTTTCGCCGGAATCGGCAGTAATGCCAGCGGCGCCAGTTCGTCATGCAGGCGGTTGATGCGCTCCAGCAGATCGTTGACCGCACGGCGGTCACGGTCGTTCTGCAGGTCCGTATCCGCTGCGTCGCGCAGTGCCGCCAATTCATCCACGTAGGCCTCCAGCTGGTCGCTGGAGGCCTGCCCGTGCAAGGCAGTCTTCAGGCACTGCATCAGCGCCATGACGATCGCCGGGTCATTGCTGCCATAGGTTCGGATCGGGTCGAGGATAAGCGTCAGCCGTCGTTGCGGGCTCAGCTGTGGATAGAACAGCCTGGGCTTGCCATTGTCGATGCAGCCCACGTCCAGCGGCGGGACGCCCCCAGGCGACCGAGCAACACACCGTGCAGATTGAGGACGCGTATTGCCGTGCCCGGGTCGTTGATCGACGGGCTGATGGCCTTTACCGCGATTTCGGTCATCTGCCGCATGCCATAGAAAACGTTGGCGCCGGCGAACTCTTCATCGTGGAAATCGAAGCAGTCGAGTACCTGTCGGGTTCGCCGGGCATCCAGTTCGGTGCTGACCTTGAGCAACGGATGCCCTTCGACCAGAAAGAAGCCGGGCTCCACCTGTAGCACCGCCTGCAGATCGTCCGGCCCCAAGAGCTCCCGCAGGCGTTGCTCGTTGACCTCGCGCAGATAGCCGGGCGTGACCGCTTCGATGCAGTACCAGTCGCGGTCATCCGGCGCCGCGGTGATCGACCCCAGGCGCTCGCAACGCTGCGCCAGGTTATGGCAGGCGCTGCGGTAGAGCTGGCCGACGATCCAGTCCACCTGGATGGACTGCGAGATGGAACGGATGAATACGACGAACAGGGCCATACAGCCCAGGCCCATCAGTACGGCGAGCAGCACGCCGAGCGCAGGCAGGCTATCGGGTTCGTTCTTGTTGATGAAGGCGATCATCAGCAGGAAGAACAGGATGCAGCCCAGGTAGTTGCCGAGGATCAGCTGGTTGCGCCGATCGCTGATCAGTCCGGGCAGCACGCGCGGGGGCAGTCGCGAGGCGGCCCCATTGAGCACGACCATGACCATGGAAAAGCTGAACACGGTCAGCGAAATGATGCTGGTGATGAGCGTGCCGAGGATTTCCCGGGCGTTGTCCGCCTCTGCCAGGCCGGACGGCAGCATGTTTCGCCAGGCGTGAGCCAGGTCGGTCGTTTCGAAGAGCAGGACGAGACCGCCCAGCATGAAGTAGCCGGCCGGAATCACGGTGGGGTAGAAGACGATGCTCTGGGGGATCCGCTGCAGCTGACGAAACAGGGCATTGCTTGGTGCTGACATGGTGGCTCCCGGCGATGGCTGTTACGAATTGAGACAGCAGCCCTCGGCAAATGGCCGCGAAACAGTGTCTATGCTTGGAGAGTGGCCGCTAGTCGCGGCCGCTGCGGTATTCGGCATCGGCTGAAGCAGACGTCTGACAGGCGCGTGGTTGGCGATCCGCACGGGAAGCGTGGATCGATCGGGTGGTGAGGGTTCGCCTGCGAGACAAGGCTGCGACCGGAAAATAACCAGATAACCCGAGGTGACTGCCATGTGTGCTGCGTCCGTGTATCCCGTGTCCCCTGAGGCTGCAAAGCACTCCCTGACCGACGAGGCCGCTTATCGGGCCATGTATCAGCAGTCGGTGATCAACCCTGAAGGATTCTGGCGTGAACAGGCGGCACGGCTGGACTGGATTCGGCCCTTCAGCGAGGTCAAGCGCACCTCCTTCGACGACCATCACGTCGATATCAAGTGGTTTGCCGACGGCACGCTGAACGTGTCGGCCAATTGCCTGGACCGGCACCTGGCCGAGCGCGGCGATCAGGTGGCGATCATCTGGGAGGGGGACGACCCCTCGGAGCACCGCGAGATCACCTACCGCGAGCTCTACCAGGAGGCCTGCAAGTTCGCCAACGCCCTGCGTGGCCAGGATGTGCACCGCGGTGACGTGGTGACCATCTACATGCCGATGATTCCCGAGGCCGCGGTGGCAATGCTGGCCTGCGCGCGCATCGGTGCGATCCACTCGGTGGTGTTCGGCGGCTTCTCGCCGGAGGCATTGGCCGGGCGCATCATCGATGGCAGCTCGAAGGTGGTGATCACTGCCGATCAGGGCATACGCGGCGGCAAGACCATCGCCCTGAAGGAGAACGTCGACGAGGCGCTGACGAACCCGCAGACCCGTTGCGTGCAGAAGATCATCGTGGTGCGCCGCACCGGAGCGAACATTCGCTGGCACCTGCACCGGGACGTCTCCTACGACGACCTGATGCGTGTGGCTGGCGAGGTCTGCGCGCCGAAGGAAATGGGCGCCGAGGAGCCGCTGTTCATTCTCTACACCTCGGGCTCCACCGGGAAACCCAAGGGCGTGCTGCACACCTGCGGCGGCTACCTGCTGTACGCCGCGCTGACCCACGAACGGGTCTTCGACTACCGCCCTGGCGATATCTACTGGTGCACCGCCGACATCGGCTGGATTACCGGTCATAGCTATCTGATCTACGGCCCACTGGCCAACGGTGCGACGACCCTGATGTACGAAGGCGTGCCGAACTATCCGGACGTCACCCGCATCGCCAGGATCATCGACAAGCACCGGGTCAACATCCTCTACACCGCGCCGACGGCAATCCGCGCGATGATGGCCGAGGGGCCGGCGGCGATGGAGGGTGCCGACGGTTCGAGCCTGCGCCTGCTCGGCACAGTGGGTGAACCGATCAATCCGGAAGCCTGGCACTGGTACTACGAGACGGTCGGTCGGTCGCGCTGCCCGATCGTCGATACCTGGTGGCAGACCGAGACCGGCGGCATCCTCATCAGCCCGCTACCCGGTGCCACGGCGCTCAAGCCCGGCTCGGCGACGCGGCCACTGTTCGGCGTAGTGCCGGGGCTGGTGGACAATCTCGGCAATCTGCTGGAAGGCCCGGCGGAGGGCAATCTGGTGATTCTCGACTCCTGGCCAGGGCAGATGCGCACCATTTACGGTGACCACGACCGTTTCGTCGATACCTACTTCAAGACCTTCCGCGGCATGTACTTCACCGGCGACGGCGCGCGCCGCGACGAGGACGGTTACTACTGGATCACCGGGCGCGTCGACGATGTGCTCAACGTCTCCGGACACCGCATGGGCACCGCCGAAATCGAGAGCGCCCTGGTGGCGCATGCCAAGGTGGCCGAAGCCGCGGCCGTTGGCGTGCCGCATCCGCTCAAGGGCCAGGCCATCTATGTTTACGTGACTCTGGTTGCTGGTACCGAACCCAGCGACACGCTGCGCCAGGAGCTGCAGCAGTGGGTCCGGCACGAGATCGGTCCGATCGCGGTGCCGGATACCATCCAATGGGCGCCGGGGCTGCCGAAGACGCGGTCTGGCAAGATCATGCGCCGCCTGCTGCGCAAGATCGCCACGGACGACTACGACACCCTGGGCGATACTTCGACGCTGGCCGATCCGGGTGTGGTGAATCAGCTGATTGAGGCCCATGAAGCGGTGAAGCGGCGCTGAACTCGCGGGCGTCCTGCGAGCGGTCTACGAGGCGGCCGGAATGCCGTTACGGCTCCCCGTGACCGCTGCGTGCGAGCTTGCTCGCGCGCCGGTCGACTCGCGGGGCTCATGTCGCCTGGCAGCTTCGTTCGCGGACAGGTCCGCTTGCCACAGGCCCGCAGGGCGATGTTCAGACGCCGGCGGGCGGGCTTTTCAGATCGTCGTTGCCGGTGACCGTGGTGCCGTTGGTGGCAGCTGCGGCGTTGGCCTGCAGTTGCTCCTTGTTCGAGTCATAACGCTCGAACGGCATATGGTGCGAGCGCCCTTCGGCCATGCCCGCCTGTTCGCTGACTTCATTGAACACGCGCTTGGCCTCGCAGTGGCCGGTCACGCCCCGGGCAACGGCCATCCCGCCGATGCCCAGTTGCAGCAGGCCGCCGAGGCCCCCGCGGCGCAGACCCTTGGCGAGGAAGTACAGGCCGCCGGCCAGGGACATTGCGCGCTCCCAGCCGTGGACGTTCTGTTCGAGGTGCTTGGAAGAGTTGTTCATGGGGGGGCTCCGACGAAGACATTCTCAATGAATGACTCTTGCCGGAGCCGCCTGTTCGCCACCGCAGGTCGGCCATTTGCGGCGAGGCTCCGCAAACCGCTCAAGACCCGACCGGACGGAGAGCCGCCAACAAGTGAGGCGTAGGATCGCTCGTGCTCGCCGTGGCCCAAGTGCGTGTGGGCGCGTTTTGACCGCCAACGCGGTGCTGTTCAACGTCCACTAAGGGCCGGCGTGGCGCGTGCGCCCGGACGACCCTTGCGCGGCCGTATCAGCCGGCCATGCCGAACACCTTGAGTACAAAGGCGTACTCCAGCGCCACGTCCTTGAGCGCCTGGTAGCGTCCGCTCATGCCACCGTGACCTGCGCCGAACTCGGTCTTGAGCAGCAGCAGGTTGTCGTCGGTGCGGGTGGCACGCAGCTTGGCGACCCACTTGGCCGCCTCCCAGTACTGCACGCGGCTGTCGTTGTAGCCGGCCACGGCGAGCAGTGGCGGATAGGCCTGGGCCCGGGCGTTCTCATAGGGCGCATAGGCGCGGATGCGTTCGTGTACCTCGGGCTGATTCGGGTCGCCCCATTCGTCGTACTCGGTCACGGTCAGCGGCAGGTCGGCATTTAGCATGGTGTTGAGCACGTCGACGAAGGGCACCTCGGCGATCGCCGCACCGAACAGCTCCGGACGCAGGTTGAGCACGGCACCGATCAGCAGGCCGCCGGCACTGCCGCCGCTGATGGCCAGGCGTGGCGATGTGGTGTAACCGTCGGCCAACAGCTGCTCGGCGCAGGCGATGAAGTCGTTGAAGGTGTTCGGCTTGTGCTCCAGCTTGCCGGCGCGGTACCAGGCCTCGCCCAGATCACCGCCGCCACGCACATGGGCGATGGCGAAGATGAAGCCGCGGTCGAGCAGCGACAGCCGCGCGTGGGAGAACCAGGGGTCGAGACTGTGACCGTAGGCGCCGTAGCCGTAGAGATAGAGCGGTGCGGGCTTGCCGAAGCTGTCGCGGCGGCCGACCAGGCTGATGGGAATCTGCGTGCCGTCCTGAGCGGTGGCCCAGATGCGCCGACTTTCATAGGCGTCCGCATCGAAGGGGCCTTCCACCGGGGTTTCCTTGAGCACCTCCTGCGTGCCGTCGGCCAGGGTCAGCTGGCGGATCTGCGCCGGGCGATTCAGCGCCTCGTAGCGCAGGCGGATCACCGTGCTGGTGAATTCCAGCGAGTTCTGCACGTGCAGGCTGTAGGCCGCATCGGGCAACTGCAGGCGATAGGGCTGGACGCCCTGCGGCCGCACCTCGATCACCGGCAGGCCGCTTTCGCGCAGGGTCAGGGTGATCGCCTCGGCGTTCAGGCTGACGTCCTCAAGCATCACCGCGTCGTCATGCGGGACCAGCTCCTGCCAGTGCTCGCGGCCCGGCTCGGTCTCGCTGGCGTAATAGAGGGCGAAGTTGATGCCCGCCTGGTTGCTGCGGATCAGCCAGCGCCACTGGCCTTCGTACAGGCCATGATCGGGGAAGTACTCGTGATCCTCCTGGCGCGGCGCCAGACAGGTCCAGCTGCCCTCCGGCTGGTCCGCCGACA
The DNA here is from genome assembly GCF_041381355.1 of Pseudomonas sp. LM13. NCBI lineage: Bacteria > Pseudomonadati > Pseudomonadota > Gammaproteobacteria > Pseudomonadales > Pseudomonadaceae > Pseudomonas > Pseudomonas sp. LM13. The sequence continues at coordinate 61,135 of NZ_JACBXH010000017.1, read as the reverse complement.
ACACCCAGGCTTCGCTGGTGGTCTTGCTGTGGGAAAGGATGACCAGCTGGCGGTCGGAGCTGGCGCGGTAGCAATGCACGAAGAAGCGCCCGTCCGGGTCGTGATAAACCTCGCTGCTGTCCGTATCGCCAAGGCAGTGGCGGTAAATCTTGTGCGGGCGGTGGGTGTCGTCCAGCTCGCCGTAGAACAGGGTCTGGCTGTCGTTGGCCCAGGTCATGCTGCCGTCGCAATCGTCGAAGGGCAGGGCGGTCACGTCACCGCTGGCGAGGTCCTTGACGAACAGCCGGTAGATCTCGTCGCCTTCGCGGTCGAGGCTGTAGGCGAGCTTGCTGTGGTCCTGGCTGATGCTGAAGGCACCCAGCGAAAGAAAGCCGCCGCCGGCCAGCTCGTTGGGGTCGAGCAGCAGCTGTTCGGCGCTTTCATCGACGGTCAGCGAACCATCCAGCGGGCGCGGGCAGCGGTAGTGCCGCGGATACTCGTCGCCTGCGGTGGTGCGCTGGTAGTACAGCCACGGCCCCCAGGGGGAGGGCAGTGACAGATCGGTTTCGCGGATGCGGCTCTTGATCTCCTGAAACAGGGCTTCACGCAGTTCGGCCTGATCGGCGAGCTGCTCCTCGAGATAGGCATTCTCCGCCTTGAGATAGGCCAGCACGTCCTCGGCGTCGCGATTCTCCAGCCAGCGGTAAGGGTCGGTGCCGGTGTCGGCGCGGGCGATGGGGGCTTGGGACATGCAGTACTCCGGATTCGGTGGTGCGTTGGCCGCACATGGCGTGCAACGAAATGCGGCAGTGTACCTGCTCGACTGCGTCTAGGATTGACCTGGTTGGTACGGCCCGGTTTCAGCCGGGCCGACCGCCGAGCAACGCGGCCATGGATAGGGTGAATGCAGGCGGATCGGCGCTGTCGATGATGACCGGGTAGTCGCGAAATGTCCGCTTGCAGGTGGCTTTCGGTTAGGCAAACCAGCTGATTGACAATGCTGAGCTTTTCCCCGAAGGTGTGCCGACCCAAATCAAACGGGCGTATGAATCGAGCGTTTGCCAGAGCAGATGCCGGTCACCCGGATTATCGTGTCGGTGGGTGTCGTTCGCCGCAAGGCGCGGCCGAGTAGGGCCGAAGACGTGAGACACGTAACGTTCAGCTTCCATACCTGGAGATCAGTTGATGATTTACGAAGGTAAAGCCATCACGGTTAAGGCTCTTGAGAGCGGCATCGTCGAATTGAATTTCGACCTCAAGGGTGAGTCCGTCAATAAATTCAATCGCCTCACTCTCAACGATCTGCGCCAGGCTGTCGATGCCATCAAGGCCGACGCTTCGGTCAAGGGCGTGATCGTCACCAGCGGCAAGGATGTGTTCATCGTCGGTGCCGACATCACCGAGTTCGTCGACAACTTCAAGTTGCCCGATGAAGAGCTGGTTGCCGGCAACCTCGAAGCGAACAAGATCTTCAGCGATTTCGAAGACCTGGGCGTACCCACCGTGGTCGCCATCAACGGCATTGCCCTGGGTGGCGGTTTCGAGATGTGCATGGCTGCCGACTATCGCGTCATGTCCACAGCCGCCAAGGTCGGCCTGCCGGAAGTGAAGCTGGGCATCTACCCGGGCTTCGGCGGTACTGTGCGTCTGCCGCGCCTGATCGGTGTGGACAACGCCGTCGAGTGGATCGCCTCCGGCAAGGAAAACCGTGCCGAAGACGCCCTCAAGGTGCACGCGGTCGATGCCGTCGTCGCTCCGGAGAAACTGCAGGAAGCTGCCCTGGACCTGGTCAAGCGCGCCATCTCCGGCGAGCTGGACTACAAGGCCAAGCGTCAGCCGAAGCTGGACAAGCTCAAGCTCAACGCCATCGAGCAGATGATGGCCTTCGAAACCAGCAAGGCCTTCGTGGCTGGCCAGGCCGGCCCGAACTACCCGGCCCCGGTCGAAGCCATCAAGACCATTCAGAAAGCCGCCAACTTCGGCCGTGACAAAGCCATCGAAGTCGAGGCCGCCGGCTTCGTCAAGCTGGCCAAGACCTCGGTTGCCGAAAGCCTGGTCGGCCTGTTCCTCAGCGATCAGGAACTGAAGAAGAAGGCCAAGGCCTACGACAAGCAGGCCCGCGACGTGAAGCTCGCTGCCGTACTTGGCGCCGGCATCATGGGTGGCGGCATCGCCTACCAGTCGGCCGTCAAGGGCACGCCGATCCTGATGAAGGATATCCGCGAAGAGGGTATCCAGATGGGCCTGGACGAAGCCTCCAAGCTGCTCGGCAAGCGTGTCGAGAAGGGCCGTCTGACGCCGGAGAAGATGGCGCAGGCGCTCAACGCGATTCGTCCGACCATGTCCTACGGCGACTTCGGCAATGTCGACATCGTCGTGGAAGCCGTGGTCGAGAACCCGAAGGTCAAGCACGCCGTGCTGGCCGAGGTGGAAGGTCACGTTCGCGAAGACGCGATCATCGCTTCCAACACCTCCACCATCTCCATCAGCTACCTGGCCCAGGCGCTCAAGCGTCCGGAAAACTTCTGCGGCATGCACTTCTTCAACCCGGTGCACATGATGCCGCTGGTTGAGGTGATCCGCGGCGAGAAGACCAGCGAAACCGCTATCGCCACCACCGTCGCCTACGCCAAGAAAATGGGCAAGAGCCCGGTCGTGGTCAACGATTGCCCGGGCTTCCTGGTCAACCGCGTGCTGTTCCCGTACTTCGGCGGCTTCGCCCGCGCCATCGCCCACGGTGTCGATTTCGCCCGCGCCGACAAGGTGATGGAGAAGTTCGGCTGGCCCATGGGCCCGGCCTACCTGATGGACGTGGTCGGCATGGACACCGGCCACCACGGCCGCGACGTGATGGCCGAAGGCTTCCCGGATCGCATGAAGGACGACACCCGTACCGCCGTCGATGTCATGTATGACGCCAATCGCCTCGGCCAGAAGAATGGCAAGGGCTTCTACGCCTACGAGATGGACAAGAAGGGCAAGCCGAAGAAGGTGGTCGACCCTGAGGCTTACGAGCTGCTCAAGCCGGTCGTTGCCGAGACGCGCGAGCTGTCCGACGAGGACATCATCAACTACATGATGATCCCGCTGTGCCTGGAAACCGTGCGTTGCCTGGAAGACGGCATCGTCGAGACCGCTGCCGAAGCCGACATGGGCCTGATCTACGGCATTGGCTTCCCACCCTTCCGTGGTGGTGCGCTGCGCTACATCGATTCGATCGGCGTCGCCGAGTTCGTCGCGATGGCCGACAAGTACGCCGACCTGGGCCCGCTGTACCACCCGACCGCGAAGCTGCGTGAGATGGCCGCCAACGGCCAGCGCTTCTACGGTTAATCGAGGGAGAGAGAATTCATGAGCCTGAATCCAAGAGATGCAGTCATCGTCGACTTCGGTCGCACCCCGATGGGGCGCTCCAAGGGCGGCATGCACCGTAATACCCGCGCCGAGACCATGTCCGCACTGCTGATCGACGGCCTGCTGGCGCGCAATCCGAAGATCGACCCGGCCGAGGTCGAGGACGTGATCTGGGGCTGCGTCAACCAGACCCTCGAGCAGGGCTGGAACATCGCCCGCATGGCCTCGCTGCTGACCCGCATTCCGCACACCAGCGCCGGCCAGACCGTGAGCCGCCTGTGCGGTTCGTCCATGAGCGCCCTGCATACTGCTGTGCAGGCCATCCAGACCAACAACGGCGACGTGTTCGTTATCGGTGGTGTGGAGCACATGGGCCACGTCAGCATGATGCACGGCGTCGACCCGAACCCGCAGCTGTCGCTGCATGCGGCCAAGGCCTCGGGCATGATGGGCCTGACCGCCGAGATGCTCGGCAAGATGCACGGCATCAGCCGTGAAGCCCAGGATCAGTTCGGTGAACGCTCGCACCGCCTGGCGCACAAGGCTACCGTCGAGGGCAAGTTCAAGGACGAGATCATCCCGATGGAAGGTCACGACGAGAACGGCTTCCTCAAGGTCTTCGACTACGACGAGACGATCCGTCCGGATACTACCCTGGAAAGCCTGGCCGCGCTGAAGCCTGCCTTCAACCCGAAGGGCGGCACCGTGACCGCCGGTACGTCCTCGCAGATCACTGACGGTGCGTCCTGCATGATCGTCATGTCCGCCCAGCGCGCCAAGGATCTCGGCATCCAGCCGATGGCTGTGGTTCGCGCCATGGCGCTGGCTGGCGTTGATCCGGCGATCATGGGCTACGGCCCGGTGCCGTCCACCCAGAAGGCGCTCAAGCGCGCCGGTCTGACCATGGACGACATCAGCCACGTCGAGCTGAACGAAGCCTTCGCCGCACAGGCGCTGCCGGTGCTCAAGGACCTCAAGCTGCTCGACAAGATGGAAGAGAAGGTCAACCTGCACGGCGGCGCGATTGCCCTGGGTCACCCGTTCGGCTGCTCCGGTGCGCGTATCTCCGGCACCCTGCTGAACGTGATGAAGCAGAACAACGGTACGCTGGGTATCGCTACCATGTGTATCGGTCTGGGCCAGGGGATCAGTACGGTCTTCGAACGCGTCTAACAGACAGATGCAAATGACTGCGCTAGGCTGACAGCCATTCTCGCGACTGGGCGGGAGGAATTGTCAGCCGGTGCATGGAAGCCGGGGCCTGGTGCCCCGGTTTTTCTTTTTTGTGTTTGTGTGGAGGTAGGCATGCAGTTGCAGCCGGGGCGTTATCGCCATTACAAGGGGCCGGAATATCGCGTATTCGCTGTTGCGCGGCACTCCGAGACGGAGGAGCCGGTGGTGTTCTATCAGGCACTTTATGGGGAGCGCGGACTCTGGGTACGCCCGCTTTCGATGTTCACCGAGAGCGTCGAAGTGAACGGCGAAACGGTTCCGCGTTTCGCATTGATCGAAGCCGAAACGAGTGTTTTCGGCGGTTGAGCTGGCTAGCGGCCACCAGGTCCACGCTTGACCTCAGCTCCATCGCCACTATATATAGCGGTGCTTTTTAGACAGAGCGCTAACCCAGGCGTCCGGTTCATGGCCTCGAATCGTCGCTCTGGTCCGCGCCAGGCCGAGCCGAGCAGGAATATCCTGCAGAGCCGCCCCGTTCGCAAAACGCGCACGAACGTTCGCTGATGCCTTGCCGATTACCGACGGCACGGGTATTCAAACTGCCGGAGGCGCCGCCTCTGTTCACCTCTAGATTCAGGAACTCTCCTCTCCATGGGTAAATCGCTGGTCATCGTGGAATCACCGGCCAAGGCCAAGACAATCAACAAGTATTTGGGCAACCAGTACGTGGTGAAGTCGAGTATCGGCCACATCCGCGACCTTCCCACCAGCGGCTCGGCCAACAAGGAGCCGGTCAAGCGCGGCAAGGCTGCGGCGGCCGAAGCGCCCGCGCTGTCGCCCAAGGAGAAGGCCAAGCGTCAACTGATCGCGCGCATGGGCGTCGATCCGGAACATGGCTGGAAGGCCAAGTACGAGATCCTGCCCGGCAAGGAAAAGGTTATCGAGGAGCTGCGCCGCCTGGCCAAGGAAGCCGACACCATCTATCTCGCGACCGACTTGGATAGAGAAGGGGAGGCCATCGCCTGGCACCTGCGCGAATCCATCGGTGGCGATGACAGCCGTTACAAGCGCGTGGTGTTCAACGAGATCACCAAGAAGGCGATTCAGGAGGCCTTTTCCCAACCGGGCGAGCTCGATCTGAATCGCGTCAACGCGCAGCAGGCGCGCCGCTTTCTCGATCGCGTGGTCGGCTACATGGTTTCGCCGCTGCTCTGGGCGAAGATCGCCCGCGGCCTCTCTGCCGGTCGCGTGCAGTCGGTGGCAGTGAAGCTGGTGGTCGAGCGCGAGCGCGAGATCCGCGCGTTCGTTCCGGAAGAATACTGGGAAGTGCATGCCGATCTGGCGACTGCCCAGCAGGCCAAGGTACGCTTCGAGGTCGCCCGCGAGAGGGGCGAGGCGTTCAAGCCGCTGAACGAGGCGCAGGCCAATGCTGCGCTGGAGAAGCTCAAGGGCGCCAGCTACAGCGTAGCCAAGCGCGAGGACAAGCCGACCAGCAGCAAGCCTTCGGCGCCCTTCATCACTTCGACCCTGCAGCAGGCGGCGAGCAATCGCCTCGGCTTCGGCGTGAAGAAGACCATGATGATGGCCCAGCGCTTGTACGAAGCCGGTTACATCACCTACATGCGTACCGACTCGACCAATCTATCGGCTGATGCCATCAGCATGGTGCGCGGTTTCATCGAAGGCGAGTTCGGCGACAAGTACCTGCCCGAGAAGCCGAATCTGTATTCGAGCAAGGAAGGCGCGCAGGAAGCGCACGAGGCGATCCGCCCGTCTGATGTCAATCTGCGGCCGAACCAGCTGTCCGGCATGGAGCGCGATGCCGAGCGTCTGTACGAGCTGATCTGGCGCCAGTTCGTGGCCTGCCAGATGCCGCCGGCGCAGTACCTGTCCACCAGCGTTACGGTGGCTGCCGGTGATTTCGAGCTGCGCGCCAAGGGCCGCATTCTGAAGTTCGACGGCTACACCAAGGTCATGCCGCAGCAGAGCAAGGCTGGTGAGGATGACGTGTTGCCGGAGATGAACAAGGGCGACGCCATGAAGCTGCTCAAGCTCGACCCGAGCCAGCACTTCACCAAGCCGCCGGCGCGCTATTCCGAAGCCAGCCTGGTCAAGGAGATGGAGAAGCGCGGCATCGGCCGGCCGTCCACCTATGCCGCGATCATCTCCACCATCCAGGATCGTGGCTATGTCTCGCTGCACAATCGCCGTTTCTACTCGGAGAAGATGGGCGACATCGTCACCGAGCGCCTCTCCGAGAGCTTCAACAACCTGATGGACTACGGCTTCACCGCCGGCATGGAAGAGCATCTGGACGACGTCGCCCAGGGCGAGCGTGACTGGAAGCATGTACTGGACGAGTTCTACGGTGATTTCCGCAAGAAGCTCGAGGTTGCCGAGTCCGGCGAGAATGGCATGCGTGCCAACCAGCCGACGCTGACGGACATCCCGTGCAAGGTCTGCGGCCGGCCGATGATGATCCGCACCGCGTCCACCGGCGTGTTCCTCGGTTGTTCCGGCTACAGCCTACCGCCGAAGGAGCGCTGCAAGTCCACCGTGAACCTCATTCCGGGTGACGAGATCGCCGCGGATGACGAGGGCGAGTCCGAATCCCGCGTGCTGCTGGGCAAGCATCGCTGCCCGATCTGCAGCACCGCGATGGATGCCTACCTGCTCGACGAGACGCACAAGCTGCACATTTGCGGCAACAACCCGGACTGCTCCGGCTACGAGATCGAGGAAGGGCAGTACCGCATCAAGGGGTACGAGGGGCCCAGCCTGGAATGCGACAAGTGCGGCAGCGAGATGCAGCTCAAGACCGGTCGTTTCGGAAAGTTCTTCGGCTGCACCAACGCCGAATGCAAGAACACCCGCAAGCTGCTGAAGAATGGCGAGCCGGCGCCGCCGAAGATGGATGCGGTGAAGATGCCGGAGCTCAAGTGCGAGAAGGTCGATGACACCTACGTGCTGCGCGATGGCGCTTCCGGGTTGTTCCTGGCTGCCAGCCAGTTCCCGAAGAATCGCGAGACCCGTGCGCCGCTGGTGCGAGAGCTGATTCCCCACAAGGACGAGATCGATCCCAAGTACCACTTCCTGCTCCAGGCACCGCAGCAGGACCCGGACGGCCGCCCGGCGGTGATCCGCTTCAGCCGCAAGACCAAGGAGCAGTACGTGCAGAGCGAAGTCGACGGCAAGCCCACCGGCTGGAAGGCGTTCTACGACGGCGGCAAGTGGCAGGTCGAAGACAAGCGCTGAACCCGACTCGACCGACTCGCCAGGCGAGTCGGTCGGATTGATTGCCTCACGGCCACGCCGTCTGTTCGTCGTTCGCGCTGGTGCAGCGTTCGTCGAAGGTCCATTCTCTGCACATTCTCTTCCGGAGAGCATGCCATGGCTCACGAGCTCTACACCCGTACCAACCAGAAGATCTTCTTTGCCGGCCTCTCGCTGGAAAGCTGGCGCAAGGCCGAAGAGACTGCCTCGATGAACTCCCAAGGGCTGACTCAGGCCGAGCGCGAGGCGTGCCTGTTTCACCTGTACGGTGCGCTGCTCGGCCTGTGCCACGAGATCGCCGGTTACTATCGCTCGCCGGGCGCCGATGCGCCGGTGGTGGAGGCGTTCCTGACGCGCAGCGTTCTAGAGGCGGCGCCGAGTCCTGAACTCGCCGAGCTGCTGGAACTGTCGGAGCAGCCGAGCACCTGGCTTGGGCAGTTGCTGGCCGCCTACCGTCAGCTATTCCAGCCGCCACGGGCCCCGGCCAAGGCCAAGACCGATCCGCGGCAGCCATTGATCGAGGCGGTCACCGTCGAGGACGAGACTCCGCCGCTGACCCGCGCCGAGCTGGAAGCCTGGCGGCAGAACCTCAAGGGGCTGGCGCTGCGCTTTCGCGAGTCGCTGACCGAGTGGTGATCTGGTAACGCGGTGCTAGCGGCGATGCCTGATACTTAGCACCAGGGCGATGCCACCCAGAATCGCGGTGCCGGCCAGCAGTAGCGTTGTGGTCACCGCCTCGCCCAGCAGCACGGCGCCGGCAACAGCCGCCAGTAGCGGAACGCTGAGCTGCACGCTGGCCGCCTGGATTGCCGCCAGACCAGGCAGGGCGGCGTACCAGATGGCGTAACCGACCCCGGACGTCAGTACCCCGGACAGCAGCGCGTAGACCACGCCGGGCAAGTCCCATGTCTGCTGGCCCAGCAAGAGCAGGCAAAGCAGGGCCGCCAACGGAACCGCCCGTAGAAAATTGCCCGCCGTGGCTGCAAGCGGTGTGGCGGTCCCTCGCCCGCGAAGCGAATAGACGCCCCAGGCGACGCCGGACAGGATCATCAGCAAAGCGCCATCCAAGGGTGGGGTGCTGCTCCCCGGCAGCAGCAGGATCACCAGTCCGGTCACCGCCAGCAGCAAGCCGACAAGCTGCCCGGCACTGAAGCGCTCGCCTCTCAGCAACCCCCAGGCAAGCATGCTTAGCTGCACGGCACCGAACAGCAGCAGAGCGCCGGCGCCGGCGTCGAGGTCGATATAGGCGAAGGAAAAACAGGCCGCGTAGATGAACAGCGCCGCGGCGCTGATCCAGTCACCACCTAGTGGTTGGTCGGTCCTGTCGAAGCGCAACAGCAGCCAGAGGGTGAGCGCCCCGGCGACCATCCGCAGGCCGGTGAAGCTGGCCGGATCGATGGCGGTGTCCCGTAGCGCGATCCGGCAGAGGATCGAGTTGCCGGCGAACGCCAGCATGGCCAGTGCGGTCAGTAGCAAGGTGCGGGTGGTCATGCACGATTCCTTGTCCCGGCGCAGAGATGCGCGCGCTTTTTTCAGCGCATGCTACGTTGCCGATCCACCCGGGGCACGTCATTTTCTTCGACGGACTGCTCGATACATGTGTCCCGCAGCGCTCCCTCGTGGGGGCTCTGGAAAGCCAAAGGCTGCCCCGATCCCGGTCGGCTGTTACAATGGCCGCCTTTCACGCGGAGCTGATCCATGCCTACATCTTTTCTTGAAATCGTCGAGCTACCGGACGGGCGCATCGTGCTTCGTCGTGCCGAGGGCGAAGAGGTGTTGGTCACTCTGGACTTTTCTGACGATGCCAAGCTGTTCCTGCAGGGGCAGCACGTGGAAATCGCCAAGGCGATGTTCAATGTGGGTGTTCAGATGGCGGGTCGGATGACGGAAGGCGATTTCGATCACGATGACGACGAGCCACGCGTTCTGCACTGAGCGCAGCTGCGTCGCCGCGGCGGTTCCACCATCGCTTCATGCCAGGCAGCACGTCCCTGTGCTTGCCACTCAACAACCCAGACGAATATTCAGGCTCTGCGCTTCGCCCAGACTGGCGGCGTTGCGCAGCTTGCTGCGTGTCGCGTCGTCGAGGTGGCCGAGCCAGCTGATGACGGTATGGCTGCAGCCGGACGCCAGTGCCTTGCACGCCAGTTCCAGCGCACCTTCGGCATTGCGCGGTTGCAGGAGGATGATGCGCTCGCGATTCAGGCCGCACTTGCGCAGGAAGTTCTGTGAAAGGAAGGCGGGCGGCGCGATCAGTGTCAGCCAGCGGCTGTCCGTCGCATCGCCGAGTTCGCGCAGGATCGGCGTGAGCAGCAGATGGCAGTGCTGGCTGCTGCCGCTGAGGCTCAACTCGCTCAGGTGATCCTTTTTCTCCTGCTCGGGTTTGCTGCGCGGTGCGAGGCTGCCGAAGGGGGCCAGGCTTTGTGCGATGACACCGTCGAACAGCGATAGCTGGGGCCGGGAAGTGCTGGTCTGGTACTGCATAACCTTCTCCTCAGCGGCGTATAACGCCGACACTCAAGCCTTCGATGACCAATTCCTGATGTTCGAGGTCGACTTCGATGGGGGCGAACTCCGGGTTCTCCGCCAGCAGCCAGACCTTCTTGCCGTCGCGCTTGAAACGCTTGACGGTCACCTCATCGCCGACCCGCGCCACCACGATCTGGCCGTTGCGGGCCTCACGGGTGGTATGCACGGCCAGCAGGTCGCCGTCGTAGATGCCGATGTCCTTCATGCTCATGCCGTGCACACGCAGCAGATAATCGGCGCGTGGATGGAAAAAGGCGGGGCTGATCTGGCAGGATTCCTCGACATGTTGCTGAGCCAGTATCGGGGCGCCGGCGGCGACGCGGCCTATGATCGGCAAGCCGGTTTCGGCGGGCGTGGGTTCGAAGTCGGGAATACGTATCCCGCGTGATGCGCCGGGCGTCATCTCGATAGCGCCTTTGCGGGCAAGCGCCTTGAGGTGCTCTTCGGCGGCATTGGGCGACTTGAAGCCGAGCTCCTGAGCGATCTCCGCGCGGGTTGGCGGATAACCGTTGTCTTCCAGGCAGCGCTTGATGAAGGCGAGGATTTCCGTCTGGCGAGGCGTCAGCTTGATCATGTCGGTCTCTGTTCTTTTATACAGTGCCTGGGATTATATACAGTGCTTCGGCCTTGGCAATGAATGTTTCTCGGTGGCGTAGCCGGTGTGCGACGCAGCGCGTCTGCGACAATGACGCTAGTGCCGCAAGGCGTTTCGTGGTTGACTTGCCGGTCGGTGAAACGTAAGTTTCAAACAGTTGTTTGTCTTTCGGAGGGGGCATGGCGCAGTCGGAAACAGTTGAGCGCATTCTTGATGCAGCGGAACAGCTGTTCGCGGAAAAAGGCTTCGCCGAAACCTCGCTTCGTCTGATCACCAGCAAGGCTGGGGTCAACCTGGCGGCGGTGAATTACCACTTCGGTTCGAAGAAGGCACTCATCCAGGCAGTGTTCTCGCGCTTCCTCGGGCCGTTCTGTGCCAGCCTGGAACGTGAGCTGGATCGCCGCGAGGCGCTCACCGACAAGAAGGACACGCTGGAGGAGCTGCTGGAAATCCTCGTCGAGCAGGCACTGGCGGTCAAGCCGCGCAGCGGCGATGACCTGTCGATCTTCATGCGGCTGCTTGGCTTGTCCTTCAGTCAGAGCCAGGGGCACCTGCGGCGCTACCTTGAAGACATGTACGGCAAGGTGTTTCGCCGCTACATGCTCAAGGTCCATGACGCAGCGCCGGCCATTCCGCCGATCGAGCTGTTCTGGCGTGTGCATTTCATGCTGGGGGCCGCGGCATTCAGCATGTCCGGTATCAAGGCGCTACGTGCGATCTCCGAGAACGACTTCGGCGTCCGCACATCGATCGAACAGGTGATGCGCATGATGGTGCCATTCCTGGCCGCCGGCATGCGGGCCGACAGCGGCATCGATGACAGTACCCTGGCGGCGGCGCAACCCGTCGCGCGGCGCAACGCAGCGGCCATTCCGGCCAAGGCTTGAGCTACAAGGCTACCGGGGGATCGGCTAAGCTAGCCGCCCATGGCCTTTCTCGATCTTCTGCATATTTCCATCGCTGACCAGCAGCTCTACGGCTTTGCCGATGGGCAGCTGCGTCTGCGCTTTCCGGTGTCCACCGCGCGTAACGGCGTCGGCGAACAGAATGGTTCCGGCTGTACGCCGCGCGGCCTGCATCAGGTGCGTGCGCGCATTGGCGACGGCCTACCCAAGGGGGCAGTGCTGCGCGGGCGGCGCTGGACCCGCGAAATCTGGTCGCAGGAGCTGCACGCAAATTTCCCCGGGCGCGACTGGATACTCACTCGCATCCTCTGGCTCAGCGGTTGCGAGCCGGGCGTCAACCGGATGGGGAGGGTCGATACCTTCCGCCGTTACATCTACATCCACGGCACGCCCGATTGCGAACCGATGGGTGTGCCGCTTTCCCACGGCTGCGTGCGTATGCGCAATGCCGATCTGCTGCAACTTTTTCCCAGGGTGCCGCCGCACTGTCCGGTGCGCATCACCGAGGCACCTTGCCCAGACTGGGCTGCCGCTGAACTCGAATAAGGATCTGCGTCTGTATGCACGGTTCACTGATGCTGGATATCGCCGGCACCTGGCTGACTGCCGAGGATCGGCAGCTGCTGCGCCAACCCGAGGTGGGCGGGCTCATCCTGTTCGCTCGCAACATCGAATGCCCGCGCCAGGTGGACGAGCTGTGCCGCGCGATTCGCGCCGTGCGCCCCGACCTGCTTCTGGCGGTGGATCAGGAGGGCGGCCGCGTGCAGCGGCTGCGCCAGGGTTTCGTGCGGCTTCCTGCGATGCGCGAGTTGGCACGTTGCGCCGACGCTCCCAGGCTGGCCGAAGCCTGCGGCTGGGTCATGGCCAGCGAGGTGCTCGCCGTGGGCCTGGATTTCAGTTTCGCCCCGGTTCTCGATCTGGATCATCAGCGTAGCGCGGTGGTCGGCGCGCGCGCCTTCGAGGGTGACCCGCAGATCGCGGTGAAGCTGATCGATGCCTTCATTCGCGGCATGCATGCCGCCGGCATGGCCGCCACCGGCAAGCATTTCCCGGGGCATGGCTGGGCCGAGGCCGATTCCCATGTTGCGATCCCGGTCGATGAGCGCAGCCTCGACGAGCTGCGCCGATGTGATCTGATTCCCTTCCAGGCATTGAGCGGCACGCTCGATGCGATCATGCCGGCGCATGTCATCTATCCGCAGATCGACGAGCAGCCTGCGGGCTTTTCCCGGCGCTGGCTGCAGGACATCCTGCGTGGCGAGCTGGGCTTCAAGGGTGTGATCTTCAGCGACGATCTTTCGATGGCGGGTGCGCATGTCGCCGGCGACGCAGCAGGCCGGATCGAAGCCGCCCTCGGCGCTGGCTGCGACATGGGACTCGTCTGCAACGACCGTGCGGCGGCCGAACTGGCGCTGGCCGCGCTGCAGCGCTTGAAGGTCACGCCGTCGGCTGCACTGTCGCGCATGCGTAGCCGGGCGGGTAATGCGACGGACTACAAGCAGACCCCTCGTTGGCTGGATGCCATTGGCACGCTGAAAGCTGCCGATCTGATCGACTGATTGCTCACATCTCAAGGAATACTCCATGACTGTCCATGCCATCATCGGCGGTACCGGTCTGACCCAGCTGACCGGCTTCCAGCTGCATCGTGCGCAGCTGATCGATACGCCCTATGGGCGGCCCTCCGCCGAAGTCCTGCGGGGCGAGTATGGTGGTCGTGAGGTGCTGTTCCTGGCCCGGCACGGCCATCCGCATCGTGTTCCGCCGCACCAGGTGAACTATCGCGCCAATCTCTGGGCACTGAAGCAGGCCGGCGCCGAAGCGGTGGTCGCGGTCAACGCGGTGGGCGGCATTCACTCGGCGATGGGGGCCGGTCATTTCTGCGTACCGCATCAGATCATCGATTACACCTATGGCCGGGAACAGACGTTCTTCGAAGGCGACATCGACCACGTGACCCACATCGATTTCAGCTACCCCTACGACGAAGCATTGCGCGAACGCCTGATCGGGGCGCTCGCCGCCGAGGGTTTCGCCTTCAGTGGTCATGGCGTGTACGGTTGCACTCAAGGGCCGCGTCTTGAAACGGCTGCGGAGATCGTCCGTATGGAGCGCGACGGTTGCGACATCGTCGGCATGACCGGCATGCCCGAGGCGGCCCTGGCCCGTGAGCTGGAACTGCCGTACGCCTGCCTCGCATTGGTGGTCAATCCAGCAGCTGGCAAGGCGGATGGGGTGATCACCATGGCACAGATCGAGGCGGCGCTCGCCGCTGGCATCGGCAAGGCGCGACTGGTCCTGGCTCGCCTGCTGGCCGGTTGATCGTGCATTGGCCGGTGGCCTGAATGCCGCTGTGCATGCCTGCAACGACAGTGTCATATTGCGGCCTGAGACTGGTAATTTTGCGGCGCCACCCCATTGCGGTGAACATGCCGCTTGCTACACTTGGCCGTCCTTTGGAGTACCGGAATGTCTTGCCAGGCACACACAATAAGAATTCTAAGAACGGTCGTGTTGCTGACGCTGCTTGGCGGTATGGCCGGTTGTTCGACCTGGTTCTCGGGTAATTTCAAGGACCCGAAAGTCGCACTCACCAAGGTCGATATCATCAAGGCGCGGCTGCTGGAACAGCAGTTCATGCTGCGCTTCCGCATCGACAACCCCAACGATCACAGCCTGCCGGTGCGAGGCCTCATCTACACGGTCCATCTCAACGACGTGGAACTGGCCAGCGGCGAGTCCAGTGGCTGGCTGACCGTTCCTGCCAACAGCTTCGAGTACTACGAGGTGCCGGTGCACACCAATCTGTGGCGGCACATGAAGTACATCGTGCGGCTCTTGGAAAAACCGGATCGCCCGATCAACTACCGACTGGCTGGCGAGCTCAAGACCGGGCTGATGGCTGGGCGACGCGTGCACATTTCCAACAACGGCGAGATAATCCCGGGCAACTTTATTCCGGAGTAGTACCCAGATGAGTCACGAACCCCATGTGCATGGTCCCGACTGCAACCACGATCACGACCATGACCATCACCACGTTCACGGTCCGCACTGCAATCATGGACACGAGCCGGCGCGCAATCCGCTGAAGGATGTCGGTCGCAACGATCCGTGCCCCTGCGGCAGCCAGAAGAAATACAAGAAGTGCCACGGGGCCTGATGCTTCCATGAGTCTTTTCCTCGGTCTGCTCGTCCTCGCCGTGCTGCTGGTTGCAGCACTGGCCGGCTATGCGCTGTACCTGTGGCGTCGCGTGTGGCGCAACGAGCGTTTGCAGGCCGAGGCACGCGCACAACAGCAGACGGCGTTGGCCGAGGATCTGCGAATCCTCGCCAGCTGTCTGTTGGACGAGCAGCTGCCGCTGATCGAGGGCGCCATCCGCATCAAGGTGCTGCTCGACAACTACGACGTCACCCTCGGGCAGCATCCCCGTTGCCAGGTGTTCCAGCAGTTGTTCGACGCCACAGAGCAAGTGCCGACCCATGCAGCCTGGAAGGCGCTGGACAAGAGCGAACGTCGGCGCCACGAGGCGCAGTTCAGCGCGCTCGAGTTGCAACACAAGGCCGAAGCGCGCCGTTCGGCCCGTTGGCTGCTCGACGAAGCTCTGCCAAAATCCCGCGACGCGGCCTGATCGACTGATCTTCTTCGCCGTACGCCCTCTAATCTGTTAGCACCCATCCCTCGCCAAGCCCGCACAGGAGTCTTCGATGTCTCTGCGTCTGCCGTACGCCCTGGTTCGTCTGACGTTGGGGGCCGCGCTCGGCCTGGCCGGCCTCGGCGGTTGTCAGGCCTATCTCGATAACCGCTACAGCGCCAGTCTGCCGCCAGCGCAGGGCATCCAGCCGCTAACCGGACTGGCAGGCAGTGCGAGCATCCGGCGCAATTCGCTGGGCATGCCACTGATCGAGACCTCGTCGTTTCACGATGCGCTGTTCGCCATGGGTTACGTCCACGCCACCGACCGGCTGAGCCAGATGGTCAGCCTGCGGCTGATGGCCCAGGGTCGCCTGGCGGAAATGGTAGGCCCGGGCGTGCTGGAGACCGACCGCTTCATGCGTGCGGTGAATCTGCGCCAGAGCGCCGAGCTGCTCTATCGCGAATCCTCGCCGAGGATGAAAAAGTTCTTCGAGGTCTACGCCCGTGGCGTGAACGCCTACCTGTATCGTCATCGCGACAAACTGCCGATGGACCTTGCCGAGTCCGGCTACAAGCCTGAGTACTGGAAGCCGGAGGACTCGGTACTGGTGTTCTGCCTGCTCAATTTCGGCCTGTCGCAGAACCTGCAGGAAGAGGTCGCCGCGTTGCTGATGGCGCAGAAGGTGGGCAGCGACAAGCTGGCCTGGCTGTTGCCCATCTACCCGGACGAGGTGTTGCCGTTCGACGAGGTGGACAAGCTCAAGGGCTTGAACCTGGGTGGCAATGTGCCCGGGCTGGCGGCACTCGAACGTGCCACACAGCCTCTGGCGGCTCTGACGCCGGCCGGCATGGCGGCTTCCAACAACTGGGCCATCGCCGGCAGCAATACGCGCAGCGGAAAGCCGATCCTGGCCAATGACACGCACCTGCCGCTGTCGATGCCCTCGTACTGGAATTTCATGCAGATCCGCGCACCGAAGTTCCAGGCCGCGGGCGTCACCATCGCCGGGGTGCCCGCAGTGGTCGCCGGCTTCAACGGCAAGCTCGGTTGGGGCATGACCATGGTCATGGGCGACAATCAGGACCTCTATCTCGAGCAGCTGCGCCGCGAAGGCTCGCGGCTGATGTACCTGGCCGACGGCAAATGGCTGCCGGCCCGCGAGCGGCATGAGACCTACTTCGTCAAAGGCGAGCGACCGATTCGCGAGACCATTTACGAAACCCGCAACGGCCCGCTGCTGAACACGGCGCTGGGCGAGCGCAAGCACCCCTTGCAGCCGCTGCAGCTCGCCAGCGGCTACGGTCTGGCACTGAAGACCACGCAACTGGAGGCCGATCGCACGCTGGACGCTTTCTTCGACCTGTCCCGCGCGCAGTCGGTGGACCAGGCCTTCGAGGCGACCCGCGAAATTCGTGCAACCGCGCTGAATCTGGTCTTTGCTGACCAGCAGGGAATCGGCTGGCAGGTCACCGGACGTTTCCCCAACCGTCGCGAGGGGCTGGGGCTGGTGCCGTCGCCCGGTTGGGACAATCGATATGAGTGGGATGGTTTCGCCGATCCGATGCTGCATCCCTACGACCAGGATCCGATCCAGGGCTGGCTCGGCACCGCCAATCATCGCAGCGTGCCGCGCGGTTACGGAATGCAGCTGTCCAGCTCCTGGTATGGTCCGGAGCGTTACGAGCGCCTGGCGGAACTGGCCGGCCGGGGCAAGCATGACACCCGCAGCACCATCGCCATGCAGTACGACCAGGTGACGCCCTTCGCCGCCAAGCTCAGGACCATGTTCGAGGCGCCGGGCATGGCCGAGCCGTTGCGCCAGGCAATCGATGCACTGCCGGCCACCGAGCGCAACAAGGCGCGAGAAGCGCTGGATCGGCTGATGGCGTTCGACGGCAAGCTCACTGCGGATTCGGCGGATGCTGCACTGTATGGCGCTTTCCTGCACGAAAGCGCGCGGCACATCTTCTTCGACGAACTGGGGCCTGAGGACTCGCCGGCCTGGCGTGCGCTGGTACAGACGGCCAACACCTCCTATTCGGCCCAGGCCGACCACCTGCTCGGGCGCGAGGACAGCCCGTTCTGGAACGACCAGCGCACCGCGCAAACCGAAGACAAACCGGCGATCCTCGCGCGCAGTTTGGCTGCAGCGGTGACCTTGCTGGAAAGCCGCCTGGGCAACGATCGCAGTGCGTGGCAGTGGGGCAAGCTGCATACGGCTCGCTGGACCTCCGGCGCGACGCAGCTGGCGCCGCATATGCCGGCGGGCCAGCGGAGCAAGATCAACGCCATCGGCGACTACCTGGACCGCGGTCCCTATGCCATGGGCGGCGACCACAGCACGCTGAACGCCTCGGCCTATCACCTGGGTTCGGATTTCGATACCTGGCTGATTCCTGCGATGCGCATCATCGTCGACTTTGGCCGTGACGAGCCGATGATCGGCCTCAACAGTTCAGGCCAGTCGGGCAATCCGGCCAGCCCGCATTACGCCGACGGCATCGACGCATGGATGAAGGCGAACTACATGAGTTTCCCGTTCAAGGCGGAGAATCTCGACAAGGTCTATGGCAACCAACGCCTGTTGCTGACGCCAGCCGGCAAGTGAGGAGAGCGCCGCTCTGGCGTCAAGCCGGTTGCGGCGCTGCTGGCGCGACTTCGAGAACGCGGATCACGTCTGGCGTCGGATAGTGCCAGCGCACGTCCACATCCCAGAACTGCGCGCCGTAGCGCCGTTCCGGTTCGGGTTTCTGATAGGCCGGGCGCGGGTCCTGCGCCAGGCACTGCTCGATGAGTTCCACCAGCGGCTCGCCGAGGCGTAATGCTTCGCAGCGGGCCTGCGATAGTCCAGTTTCCGACCACCGCACCTCGATCATCTCTGGTGCGTCGGCGGCCATGTCGTTGCGCGCATCCGGCAGCGCATCGGCGTAGGGCACGTAGGGCTTGATGTCCAGCACCGGGGTGCCGTCCAGCAGGTCGATGCCGGAGATGAACAGCCGATCCGCTTCGACCCGATCCAGCCTGACCACCGATTGACCGATACCGTTGGGCCTGTGGGTCGCGCGGGTGGCGAACACACCGACCATGCGATTGCCGCCCAGACGTGGCGGGCGGACCTTGAGGCGGGGTTTGCTTTCCAGTGCCTGGTGGAAAAGAAACAGCAGCCATACATGGCTGACCTGCTCGAGCCCGGCTACCGCTTCCCCGTTGTCGAACGGCGGCAGCAGTTCCACCACTCCACGTGCGGCTGGCGCCAGGCTGGGCTGGCGGGGGATGGCGAACTTCTCCTTGAAACAGGAGCGAACGTAGCCGATAGGCGAGACGCTGTGTTGCATGGGGCAGGCCTGGATACGGGCGGGCGGCTGCGCATCTTACCCGCTATGGCGCCTCGTTGCGCGACGTCGGGCCGCGCGCTCGTTGAAGCGGCGGCCCGATGCCAAGACCTTACAGACCGAGCAGATTGGCGACGTAGTCGGCATCCTTGTCGCCGCGGCCGGAAAGGTTGACCAGGATGTGGCTGTCCTTGCTCAGCGTTGGCGCGCTGCGAATCGCCCAGGCCACGGCGTGAGCGCTTTCCAGGGCGGGGATGATGCCTTCGACACGCGACAGGGTCATAAAGGCGTCCAGGCATTCCTGGTCGGTCGCGGCCTGGTAGTTCACCCGGCCGATGTCCTTGAGATAACTGTGCTGCGGACCGACACCGGGGTAATCCAGGCCGGAGGCGATGGAGTGCACCGCGGACGGATTGCCCTCGGCATCTTCCAGCACATAGCAGGCCATGCCATGCAGTTCGCCGGGCTTGCCCTTGGACAGCGTGGCCGAATGGCGGCCGGGCTTGTCCAGGCTTTCGCCCGCCGGCTCGATACCGACCAGCTCGACCGCGGCATCCTCCAGAAAGGCGGTGAACATGCCCATAGCATTGGAGCCGCCGCCGACGCAGGCGACCACATGATCCGGCAGACGACCGTGTCTGGAGAGAAACTGCTCGCGGGCCTCGTTACCGATGATCGACTGGAAATCGCGGACCATCTTCGGAAACGGGTGCGGGCCGACCACCGATCCGATCGCGTAGATGTAGTTGTGCGGGTCCTTCAGGTATTCCTCGAAGGCGCTGTCCACTGCTTCCTTGAGCGTCGCCGCGCCGCGGGTGACGGCTACCAGCTTGCAACCGAGGATCTTCATCTTGGTGACGTTCGGGTGCTCCTTCTCGATATCCACCTGGCCCATGTGAATCTCGCAGGGAATACCTACCAGTGCGCAGGCGGTGGCCAGCGCGACCCCATGCTGGCCGGCACCGGTTTCCGCGATCACCTTCTTCTTGCCCATGAACTTGGCCAGCAGTGCCTCGCCCAGGCAGTGATTGATCTTGTGCGCGCCGGTGTGGTTCAGGTCTTCGCGCTTCAGGTGAATCTGCGCACCACCGAGCTGCTTGGACAGCCGTCGCGCATGGAAGATCGGGCTTGGGCGGCCCACGTAGTCGGCGAACAGTGCGGCCAGTTCCTGCTGGAAGTCCTCGCGCTGGCGGATCTCTTCGTAGGCCAGGTTGATGTCGTCCATCGCCTGCTTGAGGTGCGGCGGCACCAGCTGGCCGCCGTAGGGGCCGAAGTATCCGTTGGCGTCGGGCATGGCAGTGAAACGAGGATCGGACGACATGGGTTCATCTCTGCTGGTGAAAAAGGCGGGAGGTGCTTACGCGGGGCGATCATAAGCCAGCGCCTGGGCCGCTGAAAACGTAGCGGCAACCGCGCAGTGACTCCTCGTTTTTTCGTGGCGTTGCGGCGCTCCGAATAGGCTCGGCGAAGGGCTGGTGGTGGTCAGTCATGGCGAAGGGTGCCAGTCTCGGTTCGCAGGATTTTGATTTATCGTGTAGGATGCGCCGGTTATTTCATCTTATCGGAGCAAATCAACGCTTTTTGTTTGGTCGGCATGCCCGCGTGCCGATGGGTATGGCTGTCATCAGCACAGCATGTCTTGCATGCCCGCCCCGCCATCAGGCCGCGTAACCCTTGGCAAATTTGCACGCCGCCTGCCGCAATACGTCGCACTGCGATGTCGTAAAGCCAGAACAAGTTCAGGAGATCGAACTGATGAACGAGGCTGAGCTCTCGCCCAATGATTCCGAAGCGCCGGCTGACCGGATCAATCCCGTAGTGTTCTACGGTTCCGCAATCGCCATCGTGGCGTTTGCCATATGGACGATGTTCTTCACTGATCGCTCCCAAGCGGTCATCAATACGGTGCTTGGCTGGATATCCGACAGCTTCGGCTGGTTCTACTTTCTCGCCGTGCTGGTCTACCTGCTCTTCGTGGTGATCGTCGCCACCAGCCGCTACGGCAAGATCCGCCTCGGGCCAGATCATTCCAAGCCTGAATTCAATGTGGTCACCTGGGCGGCGATGCTGTTTTCCGCCGGTATCGGTATCGACCTGCTGTTCTTCTGTATCGCCGAGCCCATCACCCAGTTCCTCGAACCGCCGGTAGGCGAGGGCGGGACCACCCAGGCCGCACGCCACGCGATGGAACTGACCTTTCTGCACTGGGGGCTTTCGGGCTGGGGTGTCTATACCCTGGTCGGCATGTCGCTGGCGTATTTCAGCTTCCGCCAGGGCCTGCCGCTGTCGATCCGTTCGGCGCTGTATCCGATCTTCGGCAAGCGCATCTACGGCCCCATTGGGCATACCGTCGATACCGCCGCGGTGCTCGGCACGGTGTTCGGCATAGCCACCAGTCTCGGCATCGGCATCATCCAGCTGAACTTCGGCCTCAACTACATCTTCGGCGTACCGGAAGGCACCTTCACCCAGGCCGTGCTGGTGGTGCTGATCGTGGTGTTCTCGGCGATCTCGGCGGCGACCGGTGTCGAGCGCGGCATTCGCCGACTTTCCGAATTCAACATGCTGCTGGCGGTATTGCTGCTGCTGTTCGTGCTGGTAGTCGGCGATACGGTGTTCCTACTCAATGCGCTGGTGATGAACGTCGGCGACTACTTCTCCAACTTCATCAGCCTGTCGCTGGACACCTACGCCTACCGCCGGCCGACCGACTGGCTGAATGCCTGGACGGTGTTCTTCTGGGCCTGGTGGATTGCCTGGGGGCCGTTCGTGGGTCTGTTCCTGGCACGCATTTCCCGTGGTCGCACCATCCGCGAGTTCGTCATCGGCACGCTGCTGTTGCCGCTGGCCTTCATGATGGCCTGGATGTCGATCATGGGTAACAGCGCCATCGAGATGGTCATGGGCGGTGCCCTCGAATTCGGCCAGCAGGCGGTGAGCAACCCTGGCTCGTCGATCTATCTGTTCCTGCAGAGCCTGCCCTGGGCCGGTCTCACCACCATCGTGGTGACCATCCTCGCAATAGTGTTCTTCGTTACCTCCGGCGACTCCGGCTCGCTGGTGCTTTCGAACTTCACTTCCATCCTCAAGGATGTGAACAGCGATGCACCGGTGTGGATGCGCATCCTCTGGGCGGCGATCATCGGCATTCTCACTCTGGCACTGCTGATTGCCGGCGGGCTGACCGCGCTGCAGGGCACCGTGGTGATCATGGGGCTGCCGTTCTCCATCGTTCTGCTGTTCATGATGTACGGACTGTTCAAGGCACTGCACGTCGAAGGCGTCATGGCCGACAGCTACCAGAAGAGCCTCGCCGGCTACCTGTCCGGGCGCGCCACGCTGGAACACACGCAGATGAACTGGAGTCAGCGCCTGTCGCGGGCGATGAGTTTCCCCAGCCGATCGCAGATCCGTCGCTACCTGAAGGACGTGTGCAAACCGGCGATGGAGGAGATCCAGAAGGCGCTGGGCGAGAAGGGCGTGCCGGTGGAGATCGTCGAAGGCGAACCGGGCAACGAGCACCTGGCGCTGCACGTCAATCTGGGCAGCGAGCAGGACTTTACCTACCAGATCTGGCCGGTGCGCGGCACCATGCCGTCCTTCGCCCTGCGCACGCAGAGCAGCAACGCCCACTACTACCGGCTCGAGGTGCATCTGCGCCAGGGCAGCCTGGGCTACGACCTGATGGGCTACTCCCGGCGCCAGCTGATCGAGGACATCCTCGACCACTACGAGCACCACATGCACTTCCTACATCTGCAACGCGAGAACGGCGGTGGTGAAAGCGGCATGCCCAATCCGGGCGCGGCGCCGACACCCTGACCCTGCACGCCTCGGGCGATCCCCGAGGCGTTCCATCCATGTCGCGGCAGCGTCGATCCGCTGCCGCCACAGACAGTACCAACGAGGTAGAACATGGCCCGTTTCCCACGGCAGCAACTCTATATCCATGGCGGTTATGTCGACGCCAGCAGCAACCAGACCTTCGAGAGCATCAACCCGGCCAACGGCGAAGTCCTGGCCGAAGTGGCGGAGGCCGGTGCGGCCGATCTGGAACGCGCGGTTGAAAGCGCCGAGCAGGGCCAGCGCATCTGGGCGGCGCTGACCGGTATCGAGCGGGCGCGAATCATGCGGCGCGCGGTCGATCTCTTGCGCGAGCGCAACGACGAGCTGGCGCTGCTGGAAACCCTGGACACCGGCAAGCCGCTGAGCGAGACCCGCAGCGTTGACATCGTCACCGGTGCCGACGTGCTGGAGTACTACGCGGGCCTGGCTCCGGCCATCGAGGGCGAGCAGATTCCGCTGCGCGACAGCAGCTTCGTCTACACCCGGCGCGAACCGCTGGGCGTGGTGGCCGGCATCGGTGCCTGGAACTATCCGATCCAGATCGCCCTGTGGAAGGCCGCTCCGGCGCTGGCCGCGGGCAACGCGATGATCTTCAAGCCCAGTGAGGTCACGCCCCTGAGCGCGCTCAAGCTGGCAGAAATCTTCAGCGAGGCCGGGCTGCCCGATGGCGTGTTCAACGTGCTGACCGGCAGTGGCGCCGGCGTCGGGGCGCTGATCACCGAGCATCCACGTATCGCCAAGGTGTCCTTCACCGGCGGTGTGGCCACCGGCAAGAAGGTCATGGCCAGCGCGGCAGGCTCTTCGCTGAAGGACGTGACCATGGAACTGGGCGGCAAGTCGCCACTGATCGTCTGTGAGGACGCCGATCTGGATCGCGCGGCCGATATCGCGGTCATGGCCAACTTCTTCAGCTCCGGCCAGGTGTGCACCAACGGCACCCGAGTGTTCGTTCCCGCAGGCCTGAAAGCGGCCTTCGAGGCCAAGCTGCTGGAGCGCGTGCAGCGCATCCGCCTGGGTGATCCGCAGCAGGATGAGACCAACTTCGGCCCACTGGTCAGCTTCGCGCAGATGAACAAGGTGCTCGACTACATCGCTCAGGGCAAGGCCGCCGGCGCGCGGCTGCTCTGTGGCGGTGAGCGGGTGACCGAGGGCGAGTGCGCCAGGGGCGCCTTCGTCGCACCCACCGTCTTTAGCGACTGCAGCGACGACATGAGCATCGTGTGCGAAGAGATCTTCGGCCCGGTGCTGAGCCTGCTCGAATATCAGGACGAAGACGAAGTCATCCGTCGCGCCAACGACACCGAATATGGCCTCGCCGCCGGCGTGGTCACGGCCGATCTGGCGCGGGCGCACCGCATCATCCATCGCCTCGAGGCCGGCATCTGCTGGATCAACACCTGGGGCGAATCGCCGGCGCAGATGCCGGTCGGTGGCTACAAGCAGTCTGGCATCGGTCGCGAAAACGGCATCGCTTCGCTGGCGCACTACACGCGGGTCAAATCGGTACAGGTGGAGCTGGGCGAGTTCGCCTCGGTGTTCTGAGGGAGGTTTGAACCATGGAATATGACTACATCATCATCGGCGCCGGCTCGGCGGGTAACGTGCTCGCCGCGCGCCTGACCGAGGATGCCGACGTCAGCGTGCTGCTGCTGGAAGCCGGCGGCCCGGACTACCGGCTGGACTTCCGGACCCAGATGCCCGCCGCGCTGGCCTATCCGCTGCAGGGCACGCGCTACAACTGGGCCTACAAGACCGACCCCGAGCCGCACATGAACAACCGCCGCATGGACTGCGGTCGCGGCAAGGGCCTTGGCGGCTCATCGCTGATCAACGGCATGTGCTACATCCGTGGCAACGCGCTGGACTACGACAACTGGGCCAAGGCACCGGGACTAGAAGACTGGACCTACCTCGACTGCCTGCCGTATTTCCGCAAGGCCGAGTCGCGTGACATCGGCCCCAACGATTACCACGGCGCTGTCGGCCCGGTCAGCGTGACCACGCCGAAGGCCGACAGCAACGAGCTGTTCCACGCCATGGTCGAAGCCGGTGTGCAGGCCGGCTATCCGCGTACCGACGACCTCAACGGCTATCAGCAGGAAGGCTTCGGCCCGATGGACCGTACCGTGACACCCCAGGGCCGGCGCGCCAGCACGGCGCGCGGCTATCTGGATCAGGCCAGGGAGCGGCCGAACCTGACCATCGAAACGCACGCGGTGACCGATCGCGTCCTTTTCGAAGGCAAGCGCGCGGTGGGCGTGCGCTACCTGCGCGATCGCAAGGACCCGTACATCGTGCGTGCGCGTCACGAGGTGCTGCTGTGCGGCGGAGCGATCGCCTCGCCGCAGATCCTGCAGCGCTCCGGCGTCGGGCCGGGCGAGCTGCTGCGCCGGGTCGGCGTGAAACTTGTCCACGAGCTGCCCGGCGTTGGCCAGAACCTGCAGGACCATCTGGAGATGTACCTGCAGTTCGAGTGCCTGAAGCCGGTTTCGCTGTATCCGGCGCTGAAATGGTGGAACCAGCCGGCCATCGGCGCCGAATGGTTGTTCCTCGGCAGCGGCATCGGTGCCAGCAACCAGTTCGAGGCCGGCGGCTTCATCCGCAGCAGCGACGAGTTCGAATGGCCGAACATCCAGTTCCACTTCCTGCCGGTGGCGGTCAGCTACAACGGCAGCAACGCCCATGACGGCCACAGCTTCCAGGCCCACGTCGGCTCGATGCGTTCACCCAGTCGCGGTCGCATCGAGATTCGCTCCACCGATCCGCGGGTCGACCCCAGCATCCTGTTCAACTACATGGCCCACGAGCAGGACTGGCGCGAGTTTCGCGATGCCATTCGCATCACCCGCGAGATCATCGCGCAGCCCGCGCTCGATCCCTACCGTGGTCGCGAGTTGAATCCGGGCGTGGAGGCGCAGAGCGACGCCGAGCTGGACGCCTTCGTCCGCGAGCACGCGGAGACGGCCTATCACCCGTCCTGCTCCTGCAAGATGGGCACCGACGACATGGCCGTGGTCGACGGGCAGGGCCGTGTGCATGGAGTGGACGGGTTGCGCGTGGTGGATGCCTCGATCATGCCGCAGATCATCACCGGCAACCTCAACGCGACCACCATCATGATCGCCGAGAAGATCGCCGATCGGATTCGCGGTCATGAGCCGCTGCCGCGCAGCACGGCGAAGTACTACGTGGCCAACGGCGCACCGGTGCGGCAACCACCGCAGCGTTGACGCGTGCGCCGTCAGGCGGTGGAGAAGGCTTCGCCGTTTTCCACCCTACGAGAACTTGTAGCGCAGAAACGAATACGCCCCGCAGTAGCGGGGCGTTTTCGTTAGGCGGAGCGGATCAGATCACTTCGGCCCAGAGGTCGTACTCGTCGGCGTTGGTGACGCGTACGCGGACCTTGTCGCCCGGCTGCAGCGGCTGTTCGCTGTCAACGTAGACCATGCCGTCGATCTCCGGGGCATCGGCCCAGGAACGGCCGATGGCGCCGTCCTCGTCCACTTCATCGATCAGCACATCCAGTTCCTTGCCGACCTTCAGCTGCAGGCGCGCGGCACTGATGGCCTGCTGGTGCGCCATGAAGCGGTCCCAGCGATCCTGCTTGATCTCATCCGGTACCGGTTCCAGGCCCATGGTCTCGGCCGGTGCGCCTTCGACCGGCGAATACTGGAAGCAGCCGACGCGGTCGAGCTGGGCTTCGGTCAGCCAGTCGAGCAGGTACTGGAAGTCTTCCTCGGTCTCGCCGGGGAAGCCGACGATAAAGGTCGAGCGGATGGTCAGCTCGGGGCAGATCTCGCGCCACTGCTTGATGCGCGCCAGGGTCTTGTCTTCGAAGGCGGGGCGCTTCATGGCCTTGAGCACCTTCGGGCTGGCGTGCTGGAAGGGGATGTCCAGGTACGGCAGGATCTTGCCGGCGGCCATCAGCGGGATCACGTCGTCGACGTTGGGGTAGGGGTAGACGTAGTGCAGGCGCACCCAGACGCCCATCTTGCCGAGCTCCTCGCACAGCTCGAGCATGCGCGTCTTGACCGGCTGGCCGTTCCAGAAATCCAGCTTGTACTTGAGGTCCACGCCATAGGCGCTAGTGTCCTGGCTGATCACCAGGACTTCCTTCACGCCGGCCTTGACCAGGCGCTCGGCCTCGCTGAGCACATCGCCCACCGGGCGGCTGACCAGCTTGCCGCGCATGGAGGGGATGATGCAGAAGCTGCAGGTATGGTTGCAGCCTTCGGAAATCTTCAGATAGGCATAGTGGCGCGGGGTGAGCTTGATGCCCTGCGGCGGCACCAGGTCGACGAAGGGATCGTGCTCGATGCTCGGCGGCACCACTTCGTGCACCGCATTGACCACCTGCTCGTACTGCTGCGGGCCGGTAACCGCCAGCACGCTGGGGTGCACGCCACGGATGTTGTTCTCGTCCACGCCCATGCAACCGGTGACGATCACCTTGCCGTTCTCGGCGATCGCCTCGCCGATGGCGTCCAGCGATTCGGCCTTTGCACTGTCGATGAAGCCGCAGGTATTGACCACCACCACATCGGCATCCTCGTAGGACGGCACGATCTGGTAACCCTCCATGCGCAGCTGGGTGAGGATGCGTTCGGAGTCGACGGTTGCCTTTGGGCACCCCAGGCTGACGAACCCGACTGTTGGCGTTTTGCTCATCGACTTTGAACCTCGAAAACCGCGCATTAAAAAGGCGCGCGAGTATACCGATGTGGATATTTTTTAGCCAGATTGCGACAGGAGCCGTATGTCTGTCCGTTGATCAACATCGCTGGCAGAAGCGCGACGCCAGGACCGGGATGATCGGTCAGGCGCCGATGTTCAGGCCCAGCAAGTCGCTACTGGGCCGAGTCGCATCCTGCAGGTTCTGCTCGGCCAGCATCGTTGCGGAGGAAGGGGCGCCGTTACGGTACTCGCTCGGCGTACAGCCAACGAACTGCTTGAACGCGCGCGCGAAATAGGACAGATCGCGAAAGCCGGCTTCATAGCCGATGGTAGTGATCGGCATCTGCGTGTTGCCCAGTCGGTCCTTGGCGAACTCCAGACGCTTGCCCAGCGTGTACTCCAGATAGCAGACGCCATGCAGTTCCTTGAACAGGCGGCTGAAGCGCGAGGGCGTCAGGCCGCACAGCCGCGCCAGTTCCTTCTGGTCGAGGTTCTCGCGAAAGTGCAGGTCGATGTAGTAAAGCGCGGGCGCCAGCAGCTGGTGTCTCTGATGATCGGCCGTGAGGCGGATGCTCGGCGGCAGGTCCGGATAATGCTCGCCGACCACGCGCTGCCGTGTGGCATGGGCGTTCTGGCGCAGCTTCAGCAGCTGATCCAGGGCCAGACGGTAGCGGCGTAGCTCGGCAGCGGTCAGCGGCAGCGTGACGTATTCCCATACCCCGGAGCGCATCGCCCATATCGCCAGATCTTCGCAATGCTGGACGGTGAACATGGTGATGGGAATGGACGGCGCGGCCCGTTTGACCTGATGCAGCTGGTTCAGGCCCAGGGCATCGGGGCGGTCGTAGTGCATGCAGATCATGTCGACGCGCCGGCTCTGGCCGCTGTCCGCCAGGCTGTGCGCCTGCACCAGACGGCATTCGCTGAAGACCGTGAACTGGCGCATCAACGCTTCGGTGCTGCGGTCGTGGGTCAGGTCCACCCAAAGAAGCAGTGGCCCCTGCGGAGAGTTAGACATCTTTACTAGCTCTGCCCTTTTACTTTCCCTTACAAACAGTATTGGCAAACGGCCACTATGGATAAGAACAGTTTCTGCTAAGGCGTACCTCTGATGGCACATCGCCGTTATTAGGGTTAATACCGAGCTGATTCAGTGAGGTTTGTTGCCAATGCGACGAGCCTCAAGTCGTTGTAACCGCGTATTGCAGAGCTTTGCTGACTCAGGAAATTGAGTGCTAGCAACGCGCAAAAGAGTCCTAACGTCCACTGCGTTTGCCTGACTAGTGTTCACCTCAGCAGCGGTGCATGGAGCGCTGCCAACCGATGGATGAACCACTCCTCAGTGAGGTGAGCGAAATGACCATTCAAACGATCAAGACCGCGGTGCTGAAGTTCGCGAAGGACGAAGACGGGCTGACCATCGTCGAGTATGCGGTGGCTGGGGGCTGATTACCGCAGCCGTCGCGCTGGCCTTCACCAATCTGGGCGCGGCAGTTCTCGCCAAGATCAACCAGATCATCACAGCGCTCGGCGGGACGCCCGCAGCCTAAGCGCTGAGCTCCTATGGACATTCAAGGCTGGGCCAGCGAGCTGTTGCTGCTCTCGCTGTTGGGTTACGCGGTGGTCAGCGATGTACGACACCACCGTATTCCCAACCGGCTGGTCCTGACCGGGCTGGCACTGGGATTGGCCGGACAGGCCTTCGCGGGCGGTCTGGGCGGGCTGGGGCTGGGAATGCTGGGGGCGCTGATCGGCTTTGGCCTGTTCCTGATGCTGTATGCGGCAGGTGGTATGGCCGCCGGTGACGTGAAGTTGATGGCCATGGTTGGCGCCTTTCTCACACCGCAGCAGGCGCTGGCTGCCGCGGCGGCCAGCCTGATGGTCGGCGGACTCTGCGGGCTGGCCTTGGTGATCTGGCACGGCCAGCTGCGGCAGACGCTCGGACGCTATGCGCTGATGCTGCGCAGCCAGAGCTACCTCGCACCGGCAGCCGGGGAGGTCGCCGGCAGGCCGTTCCCCTACGCCATCGCGATCCTGCTGGGCACGTTCGCCAGCAGCTTGTGGTTTCACTTCGACTAGCGCGGGAGGCCGCCATGTACGCAGTCAGCGATAGCGATGGCTACCCGAGCGAGCGCGAAGCGGTGCAGCGCCTGGCGCCGCAGCCGCGCACCATCGCCGAGACCGGGCTGAGCGATCAGCTGCTCGCCGATCTGCTGTGCAAGCATCTGCACGAAGGCGGTGCGCTGGACATGGCGCGTCTGGTCGAGCGGCTGGCATTGCCCGGCGCCGTGCTGGAAGAGGTGCTCGCCCTGCTGCGCAAGGATGGCCGCATCGAGGTGCTCGGCCAGCACAACGGCCAGGCCCTGCGCTATGGGCTGACCGAGCGGGGGCGCAACGCCGCGCGCGATGCGCTGGAGCGCAGCGGCTATATCGGTGCGGCGCCGTTTCCGGTGAGCACCTACCGTTCACTGGTCAAGGTACAGACGATCCACCATGCACGGGTGAATGCCGAGAAGATGCGTGCGGTATTCAGCGGTGTGGTGCTCGCCGATGATTTGCTCGATCAGCTTGGCGTGGCGATGAACTCTGGCCGCGCCATCATGATCTACGGGCCGGCCGGCACCGGTAAGACCTACATCAGCGGACGTCTGATCCGCCTGTTCGGCGAAGCGATCTGGGTGCCTTACGCCATCGCCATCAACGATGCGGTGGTGGAGGTCTACGATCCGCAGATCCATCAGCGCCTGGACGATCGCGATCAGTACAACAGTCTGCTGCTGAGCGAAGGCATCGACCGTCGCCTGCTGTGCTGCATGCGCCCGCTGGTGGTGTCGGGCGGCGAGCTGAGCATGGAACAGCTCGACGTCCGCTACGACCCGTTCAACCGCCGTTACCTGGCGCCGCTGCAGCTCAAGGCCAGCAACGGCCTGTACATCATCGACGATCTCGGTCGGCAGCGCATGCCGCCGGCCGAGCTGTTCAACCGCTGGATCGTGCCGATGGAGGAAAAGCGCGACTTCCTCAATCTCGGCGGCGGGCAGCAGTGCGTGCTGCCGTTCGACATGGTCCTGGTCTTCGCCACCAACCTGAATCCGCTGGAGTTGGCCGACGAAGCCTTCCTCCGTCGGATTGGCTACAAGCTGCGCTTCAACTACCTCAAACCGCAGGAATACGAACGCATCTGGCGACAGGAAGGCGAGCGCCTGGGCATCGCCTTCGATCCGCAATTGCTGCGCTATGTGCTGCGCGAACTCTACGAAGCGGAAGGCATGCCGCTGGTGCCGTGCCATCCGCGAGATCTGCTGGGCATGGCGCTGGACCGCCAGCGCTACACCGAACGCAGCGGTCCGTTGACGCCCGATGACCTGCAATGGGCCTGGCGCAATTACTTCGTCCAGCTCGAGTTCCTTGGATAAGGAGATACCGACATGAGCTCACGTACCTTCACGTTGATCGCGCTGTCCCTGCTGCTGGG
The DNA here is from genome assembly GCF_041381355.1 of Pseudomonas sp. LM13. Taxonomy (NCBI): domain Bacteria; kingdom Pseudomonadati; phylum Pseudomonadota; class Gammaproteobacteria; order Pseudomonadales; family Pseudomonadaceae; genus Pseudomonas; species Pseudomonas sp. LM13. Next base: position 30,362 of record NZ_JACBXH010000017.1, on the reverse strand, counting down.
GCTGGGAGCGGCCTGGATGGCCAACAGCTGGCTTAGCGCGCGGCTCGATGCCGGGCCGGACGACAAGTCGCAGAACGTGGTGGTCGCCACCACGGAGATCCCCTTCGGGCAGATGGTCGAGGCGCAGCATGTGACCTTGGTGCGCATGCCCAAGGGCACGGTGCCGGACGATTCGTTCGCCAGCACCGAAGAGGTGATCGGCAAGATCGCCACCTTCGGCATGCTGCGTGGCGACGTGCTGCGCGGCGCGCGGCTGGCCGAGCACCTGGGTGGCAGCACGCTGGCGTCGCTGATCGCCACCGACAAGCGCGCGGTGTCGGTGCGGGTCGACGATGTGGTGGGCGTGGGCGGCTTCCTGCTGCCGGGCAACCGGGTCGACGTACTGGCCACCCGGCGCAAGGGCAATGGTGAGGAAGCCGAGGCCAAGACCATTCTCGAAGACCTGCGCGTGCTGGCCGTCGACCAGACCGCCAGTACCGACAAGACCCAGCCGGTAGTGGTGCGCGCCGTGACCCTGGAAATGAGTTCCGAGGAAGCCGAAGAGCTGGTCAAGGCCATGACCGAAGGGCGTCTGCAACTGGCGCTGCGTAATCCCCTGGATAACCAGAAAAAGCCCGTGGCAGCGCCGCCGCCGGTGGCTCCGGTAGTCGCTGCGCCGAAGCCGGTGGTGCGCCGCGCACCGGCCAATCCCGGGGTGACGATCATTCGCGGCACCCAGGTGAACGTGACCAATGTCGGCCTGTAAGGCGATGACCAGCTGACGGCGCGTGGCCACGACGGCTGACACGCAAGGAGATCGATATGAACAACATGCACAGAGTGGGGGCCCTGGTGCTGGCGCTGGGCACGATGCTGTCCGGGCTGGTGATGGCAGCCGAGACGAAACCTGTGGTCCTTGCCACCCCGGCGGCGAACGTCAGTGACGTCCAGGTACCGATCTACAAGTCGCGCGTGCTCACCACGCGAACCGCGGTCAAACGCATCTCGGTGGGCAATCCCGAGATTGCCGACATTCTGATCACCAGCCCGACCCAGCTCTACCTGCTCGGCCGTTCGCTGGGCAGCACCAACGTGCTGCTCTGGGATGGCAGCAATCGCCTGATCGACAGCCTCGATCTGGAAGTGGTGCACGATCTCAGCGGCCTCAAGAGCAAGCTGCACCAGGTCATGCCCAATGAACCGATCGAGGTCTTCAGCGCCCAGGGCGCCCTGGTGCTGCGTGGGCAGGTCAGCAGCGCCGCGGCGATGGACAACGCCGTCAAGCTGGCGCGCAGTTACGCCGAGCAGGCCGCCGGCGATGCCAAGCGCCAGGGTGCCGGTGCCGCTGCACAGCCGCAGGAGCCATTGCAGCTGATCAACCTGCTCAGCGTTGGTGGCAGCCAGCAGGTGATGCTCGAGGTGAAGGTCGCCGAGATGCAGCGCAACCTGTTCAAGAACCTCAACGTGCGCTTCAACGCGCTGGACTTCGGTTCGTCCGGACGCTGGTCGGGTGGCGGGTTCAACAATGGCCAGGGGCTAGGCTTCGACGAGGACGGATTCGTTAACCCGACCACGCTGTTCGGCGATGGCAAAGGCATCTTCGGCCAGTTCCTCTCCGACAACTTCCTCTTCAACGTGGTGCTGGAAGCGGCCAAGGACAACGGCTCGGCCAAGGTGCTCGCCGAGCCGACGCTGACCACCCTGACCGGGCAGCAGGCGGAGTTCATCTCCGGTGGCGAGTTTCCGGTGCCGATCACCGAGGACGACGGCATCACCATCGAATTCAAGGAATTCGGCGTCGGGGTCAAGTTCCTGCCGGTAGTGCTCGATTCCGGCCGCATCAACCTGAACCTCAATGTCTCGGTCAGTGAGCTCTCCAATGCCAACTCGCTGGTGCTGGACACCGGCCTGGAAAGCATCCTCGGCAACGGCGTCAACCAGGTCATCCCGTCGCTGACCAAGCGCAGCGCGCAGTCCACCGTCGAGCTCGGCAACGGCCAGACGATCGCCATCGCCGGCCTGATCAGCGAGAACACCCGCGACTTCGTCAGCCGCTTCCCCGGTCTGGGTGACGTGCCGGTGCTGGGCCAGCTGTTCCGTAGCCAGCAGTTCATCCACGGCGAGACCGAACTGGTGATCCTGGTGACGCCTTACCTGGCACAACCGGTGGATGCCAGGACGGTGCGCCTGCCGACCGAGAATTTCGTCGAGCCCAGCGACGCGGAGTTCTACCTGCTGGGCAAGACCAAGGGCAGCGCGCCCGGCCGGGCAGTGCCGGCCAGCCTCGGCATCAGCGAAGGCCGCTTCGGCCACGACCTCAAGTAAGCGGAGTCGCCATCATGAAAGTTCTGCCCTACGCCTGCCTGTTCACCCTGCTGGCCGGCTGCGTTCCCTACCAGGAAGGTCGTGTCGGCTCGCTGAGCAGCACGGTCAACGCGACCCTGTACCAGCAGATCGCCGACAAGAACGTCGCCGCCAACCCGGGCACGGCGCTGTCGCCGGTCGGCACCGATGGCCCGTTGACCGAGCAGGTCATGGAGAGCTACCGGGGCGCCACCGGCGATGCCCAGCAGGTCGCGCAGCCGATCCAGATCAACGTGGGCAACTGAGGTTCGCGTCATGAACGCCTCCTGCATGGTTCGTCCATTTCCGCAGCGTCAGCGTGGGTCGGCCATGGTGTTGGTCGTGGTGGCGCTGGCGGCGATGATGCTCATGGCTACCCTTGCGCTGGACGGCAGCCACATGCTGCTCAACAAGACACGCCTGCAGAACGCCGTGGATGCCGCGGCGCTCAGCGGTGCCAAGACCCTGCAACAGGTGCGGGGGTCGGGCAACGCCGGCAGCCTGACGCAGGACGCTGCGCGCGCGACGTTCCAGCTCAACGCCCAGGCGGCCGGCAACGACGAGCTGGCCGCTGCGCTGGGCGACAACCCGGGCGCCATCGTGCAGGTCGATCTGGCGGCCAGTGTCTACGGACCGTTCTCCTTTCCGGGGCCGATTGATGCCCGATACGTGCGCGTGACCGTTGCCGAGCTGCCGCTGCAGGGTTTCTTCTGGGGCATGCTGCAGGCCCTGGGCGACGACGCGGAGAAGGAAATCGCGGCAATCGCCACGGCTGGTCCGAGCCCAACCAGCCCGTGCGACATCGCCCCGCTGATGGTCTGCGGCGATCCCAACCAGCATGATCCAGCCAACGGGCTGGTCTGGGGTTATCGCTTCGGCGATCTGGAAGTGCTCAAGGGCGCAGCCGGAAACGACCCGGTCATCGGCCCTGGCAACTTCCAGCTGATTCGCCTCGGCGACAGCAGTGGCGCTGCGGATGTACGTCAGGCGCTGGCCGGCGGCACCGAGCAATGCAACAGCGTTGGCGAGTCGGTGGAGACCGAGCCGGGCAACACCATTGGCCCGGTGTCGCAGGGCTTCAATACCCGCTTCGGCCAGTACAGCGGTGCGCTGTCCGGCAGCGCGGACCAGTATCCGCCGGATCTTGTCACCGACTACAGCTCGCCGCGCATGAGCTACAACGACAGCACCGGTCAGGCCGAATATCAGGGCGAGGTGGTCAGCGCCAGTGGCGGCGATCTCTCGACTGCCAGCACCGCGCTGCTCGACTACAACGACTGGCGCCAGCGCGTGGCCAACTGCCCCAACGGCTGCCGCGCTGACGGCGTCTCCGAGCGACGCATCCTGCGCATTGTGCTGGGCAACTGCACCGGCAGTTCCGGCGGCCAGACCTCGGTGCCGGTGCTGGGCTTCGGCTGCTTCTTTCTGGTCCAGCCACTGCCGACCGGCTCGGGCAACAAGGCGCAGGTCTTCGGCCAGTTCGTCAGCGAATGTGAGGGCGACAACGTGCCCGACAGCAACCCGGTGAATGACAGCGGCCCGCAGATCATCCAGCTCTACAAGACCTACATCGACAACAACCGCACGCCGAGCAACGACTCGTAGGAGGCGGCCATGAGCAGCCAGGGAATATCGGCCAGGGCAAGACAGCGCGGGCTCGCGATGGTGGAACTGGCCATCGCCTTGCCGCTGCTGCTGTTGCTGCTGCTGGCGCTGGGCGAGATCGGCCGGATGCTGTTTCAGTACAACAGCCTGCTGCAGGCCAGTCGCGACGCCAGCCGCTTCGTCGCCGGGCAGGCGTGGAATCGCACCCTCGGTCAGATCGAGCTGAGCGCCGGGATGATCGATCAGGCGCGCACCCTGGCGGTGTACGGCGCCCCGGTCCTGCAGGCGGGCAGCGAGCCGCTGGTCAGCGGGCTGAGCACGTCTCAGGTAAGCGTCAGCGCCATGGGCAGCAACCACGTGCAGGTCAGCATCAGCTATACGTTTCAGCCACTGATCGGCAGCGGTTTGCCGAACTTCGGTTCGGGCGGGGCCACGCTTGGTTTTCCGCTGGTCGCCACCACCGTGATGAGGGCGCTGTGATGAACGCCAGACGCATGCGCGGCGTGTACGTGGTGGAGTTCGCCATCGTCGGGTTGCTGCTGTTCATCGTGCTGTTCGGTGTGCTGGAGATGGGGCGGCTGTTCTTCACCGTCAACGCGCTCAACGAAACGGTGCGTCGGGGCGCGCGCCTGGCCGCGGTGTGCGAGATCCACGAGCCGCGCATCCTGCGCCGGGCGATCTTCAATGCCGCCGAGGACAGCGGTGCCAGCAGCCTGATCGCCAACCTCGAGACCGCAGACCTGACCCTGGTTTACCTGGACGAGAACGGTGCGGCGATCGCCAACCCGGCGCAAGCCAGCGCCACCGGCTTCAATGCGATCCGCTACGTCCAGCTGCGCGTGGAGAACTTCACCTTCGACCTGCTGATACCCGGGTTGAGCGGTGTGATCACCCTGCCGCCGTTTTCCTCGACCTTGCCGCGCGAAAGCCTTGGGCGTCATGCCGAGCCCGATGCCGTTCCGGAGATCACCCCATGCTGAATACCCTTGAAAAACCCAGTAGCGTCACGGTGGGAGGCCCGGGCCTGCGGTTGCTCGTCAGCAGCCGCGATGCAGGTGCCCTGACCCGGCTGAAGACGCTGGCGCAGCAACTGCCCGGCCTGCAGGCCAGCACCCGGCTGGTGAGCAATGGACACACCGACCCGCTGTACGGGCTGGAGCAGATGCCCGATCTGCTCCTGCTACACGTCAGCCACCTGTGGCGCGAGGAACCCGCTGCGCTGCAGCAGCACCCGCTCCAGCAGCGGCCGCCGCTGCTGGTCTGCGGCCCTCAGGACGACCGCGACTGCATGCGTATGGCGATGCAGGCCAGTGCCCGCGACTTCCTGCCGGAGCCGCTGGTGGAGCAGGAGCTGTTGGCCGCCATCAGTCGGATCGCGCTGGAAACTCGTGACGGGCACGGGAGCGGTGGCAAGGTCATCGCGATCATGAATGCCAAGGGCGGTTCGGGCGCAACCATGCTGGCCTGCAACCTGGCCCACAGCCTCAGCGCCTATGGTCGCCGCACCCTGCTGCTTGACCTCGATCTGCAGTTCGGCACGGTCGCCCATTGCCTGGACGTGCGTCCGAGCCACAGCCACATGGAAGTGCTGCAGCGGATCGATGAGCTGGACAGCGTTGCGCTGCACGGCTTCTGCAGTCATTTCAGCCCGACGCTCGATGTGCTCGGCGGCCGCGCCAGCGAACTGTGCCTGACCCAGGACATCCAGCTGGAGCAGGTCGAGGCGCTGCTGCGGCTGGCGCGCTCGAGCTATGAGTGGGTGGTGGTCGATCTGCCGCGGCAGATCGACCACCTCACCGGCATCACGCTGGAGCAGGCCGATCAGGTCTACGTGGTGCTGCAACAGTCGCTCAGTCACCTCAAGGATGCCGTTCGCCTGGTACGCATCATGCGCGAGGACCTCGGCATTCGCGGCGACCGCCTGCAGCTGGTGGTCAACCGCTACGACAAGACTGCGCCGGTCAGCCTCAAGGACATCGCCGAAGCGCTGCATTGCGGCGTGCCGCAGCGGCTGCCGAACGACTACGCGGTGATCAACGAAAGTCAGAACACCGGCGTACCGCTGGGCCTGCACGCGCCGCGGGCGCCGCTGACCCAGGGCATCCGGCAGATGGCCCAGGACCTGCTCGGTAACGACACCGCCGAGCAGGGCCTGCTCAAGCGCACCTTTGGCCGCCTATTCGGGGGATGACCATGCTCAGCGAACTGCGTACCCGCCTGCAGGCAGGCAAGCGAGCCCCGGCCAAGCAGCCGGTTCCAAACCCCGGCCCGGAACGGCTGGAAACCGGCATGGCGTGGGAAACGCCGGTAGTCGAGAGCCTCTACGAGACCCGCAGCCAGCTCAGCGCGACCGACGCTGAATGGCGGGAAAAGATCTACCAGCAGCTGCTCAAGGTCATGGACCTGTCGCTGCTCGATTCGCTGGAGCCGGCGGATGCGGTGTGGCAGATCCGCGAGATCTGCCAGCGCCTGCTCGACGAGCATGCCGCACCGGTCAGCGCGGCGGCGCGCCAGCAGATCATCAAGCAGATCACCGACGAGGTGCTCGGCCTGGGTCCGCTGGAACCCCTGCTGGCCGACGGCACGGTGTCGGATATCCTGGTCAACGGCCACGCCTCGGTCTATGTCGAGCGTCACGGCAAGCTGCAGCGCACCGATGTGCGCTTTCGCGACGATCGGCATCTGCTGAACATCATCGACCGCATCGTCTCGAGCCTTGGCCGACGCATCGACGAATCCTCGCCGCTGGTGGACGCGCGGCTGAAGGATGGCTCGCGGGTCAATGCGATCATCCCGCCGCTGGCCATCGACGGGCCGAGTCTGTCGATCCGCCGCTTCGCGGTCGATCTGCTGAACGCCGAGAGCCTGATCCAGATGGGCACGCTGACGCCGGCCATCGCCCTGGTGCTCAAGGCCATCGTGCGGGGCCGGCTGAACGTGCTGGTGTCCGGCGGCACCGGCACCGGCAAGACCACCATGCTCAACGTGCTGTCGAGCTTCATTCCGCACGACGAGCGCATCGTCACCATCGAGGACTCTGCCGAACTGCAGCTGCAGCAGCCCCATGTGGTGCGTCTGGAAACCCGGCCGGCGAACATCGAGGGGCGTGGCGAGGTGAACCAGCGCGAGCTGGTGCGCAACAGCCTGCGCATGCGCCCGGACCGCATCGTCATCGGCGAGGTGCGCGGGCCGGAGGCGCTGGACATGCTGGCAGCCATGAATACCGGGCACGACGGCTCGATTACCACCATCCACGCCAATAGCCCGCGCGACGCCCTGAGCCGCATCGAGAACATGGTGTCGATGAGCGGTGCGACCTTCCCGATCAAGGCCCTGCGCCAGCAGATCGCCTCGGCCATCGACGTGGTCATCCAGCTCGAACGGCAGGAAGACGGCAAGCGTCGGCTGGTCAGCGTGCAGGAGATCAACGGCATGGAAGGCGAGATCATCACCATGACCGAGATCTTCGCCTTCGAGCGCCGTGGCATCGGCGAGCATGGCGAGGTGCTCGGCGACTACCGGGCCACCGGGATGGTGCCGAGCTTCCGTGATGTGCTGGCCAAGCGCGGCATCGAGCTGCCGCTGGAGCTGTTCCGGCCGGACTGGATGGAGGGCACGCAGCCATGAGCCAGCTTCCCACCGAGTTCATCCTGATCTTCCTCGGCATGGTCTTCGTCGCGGTGTTCCTGCTCAGCCAGGGGCTGACGGTGCCGGTGTTCGGCGAGGCCGGACGGGTGCGCAAGCGCATCCGCATGCGCTTGCACCTGCTGGAACAGGCCAACGACCTGCCGAACATGCAGACCCTGTTGCGCCAGAAGTATCTGACCCGGCTGTCACCGCTGGAGGCTGCGCTGGAACAGTTGCCGCTGATGGACCGGCTGGCGCAGATGATCGAGCAGAGCGGTCACGACTACCGCGCCTACCGGGTGGTCCTGCTGGGCGCGGTGCTGGCCGTGCTGGTGGCGGTCGCCACCTGGATGCTGCTGCGCCTGTGGTGGCTGGCGCCGCTGCTGGGCTTCCTGGCGTTCTGGCTGCCGATCCTGAAGATCAGCGGTGACCGCAGCAAGCGGTTCGCCGAGTTCGAAGAGGGGCTGGCCGATGCGCTGGATTCCATGTGCCGCGCGCTGCGCGCCGGGCATCCGTTCGGCGAGACGTTGCGGCTGGTGGCCGAAGAGCAGAAGGGCGCCGTGGCGCACGAGTTCGGCCTGACCTTCGCCGATCTGAACTACGGCAACGACGTCCGCCGGGCCATGCTCGGCCTGCTCGAGCGCGTGCCCAGCATGACCGTGATGATGCTGGTGACCAGCATCCTCATCCACCGTGAAACCGGCGGCAATCTGACCGAGGTGCTGGAGCGGCTGAGCCGGTTGATTCGCGGTCGCTTCCGCTTCCAGCGCAAGGTCAAGACGCTTTCGGCCGAGGGGCGCATGTCTGCCTGGGTCCTGATCTCCGTGCCGTTCGTTCTGGCCGCGGTGATCATGCTGACTACGCCGGAGTACCTGCCGCTGCTGATCAACGAACCGATCGGACAGAAGCTCAGCCTGGCGGCGTTCGGCGCCATGCTGGTGGGTATCTTCTGGATCCGCCGGATCATCCGTATCCAGGTCTGAGCGAGGACGCAGTCATGGACTATCTGTACGGTCTGGTTCGAAGCGTGGTCGCCGACGAGATGCTGGTGCGCCTGATCTTTCTGGCGGCGGTCGTGCTGAGCGTGATGCTCGCGGTGGGCACCACCGCGGTGTTGCTGATGGGCCTGCAAGACCCGATGCGCCGGCGCCTGGCGCTGATCAAACGCGGCGGCCAGCGCGAGCACGGCTTCAACGAGCCGCCCCTTGGCGGCGTGCAGTTGCTGCTGCAGCAGGTCGGCGAGCGCTTCGTCAGCAAGGACGGCGCGCACCTGTCCGGCACCCGGGCATTGCTGCAGCACGCCGGCTATCGCTCGGCATCGGCGCTGCAGATGTACTGGGCGATCCGCCTTCTGTTGCCATTGCTGTTGCTGGTTGCGACCGTGCTGGCGCTGCCGCTGGTGACGTTGCCGTCGCTGACGACCGGCCTGATGGCCGCCGGGATCGCGGTCGGCCTGGGTTGGCTGGCGCCGGCGATGTTCGTGGAACGACGCAGGAACGCCCGGCAGCTCCGTTTGCGCACCGCGTTTCCCGATGCGCTGGACTTGATGGTGGTTTGTGTCGAGTCGGGCCTGGCGTTGCCCCAGGCGATCGAGCGGGTCGCCGAGGAGCTGGCGGTCAGTCACGGCGAGCTCGCCGAGGAGCTGGCGATGGTCAACGCCGAGATTCGCGCCGGCATATCCAGTTCGGCCGCGCTGGCGCATCTGGCGGAACGGACTGGCCTGGAGGATATCCGCGGGCTGGTCAGCCTGCTGGCGCAGAGCATCCGCTTCGGCACCAGTGTCGCCGACACCCTGCGCATCTATGCCGACGAATTCCGTGACCGGCGTACCCAGGCGGCCGAGGAACAGGCGGCCAAGATCGGTACCAAGCTGGTGTTTCCGCTGATTTTCTGCCTGTGGCCGAGCTTTTTCCTGGTCGCCATCGGTCCCGCCATGATCGGCGTACTCAAAGCATTCGGGAGACTCTGAGATGAGAAGAATCGCATTGCTGCTGGCGCTGCCGGTCGTACTCGCCGGATGTCAGACCATGGGGCCCGAGCCGGGCGAAGGGCGCTCCATCTACTCGGGCCAGCACTCGGTACTGTACCGGGCGCGGCAACAGGCCGGCTCGCTGGAACAGGCGCTGCAACTGGCCGACATGGCCTATCAGGCGGGCGATCTGGACCAGGCACTGTTCCAGTACCTGCGCGCCCTGGAGCTGCAGCCCACACAGTACTCAGCGCTGGTATGGGTAGGGCGGATCCATCGTGAGCGCGGCAACATCCAGCTGGCCGAGCTGGCCTTCGACGAGGTACTGCGCAAGGCGCCGGACAATCTCGATGCGCTGGCCGAGATGGGCATGCTGCAGCTGGCCAAGCGCGATCAGGAGCGCGCAAGGGAACTGCTCGACCGCGCCGTGTCGCTGGACCAGCAGCGTCAGGCGGGCGGTGATGCCGCTGCGGCGGCAGATGCGCTCAAGGTCGATCGTCAGTCGCCGGTACGGCTGTACAACGCACTGGGGGTGCTCGCCGACCTGAACAACGACTTCGCCCAGGCCGAGCGCTATTACCGGTTGGCCTTGCAGATCGAGCCGCGTTCGGTGCTGGTGCAGAACAGCCTCGGCTATTCCTACTACATGGCCGGGCACTGGCAGGAAGCCGAGCGCGTGTTCCGCCGCGCGCTGGATCGCAACACCGCCTATGCGCCGCTGTGGCGCAACTACGGACTGCTGATGGCGCGCACGGAACGCTACGAGGAGGCGCTGTCGGCTTTCGAGCAGATCGGGTCGCGCGCGCAGGCGAGCAACGATGTGGGCTACATCTGCCTGGTGGAGGGCAAGTTGGACGTGGCCGAGCAGTTCTTCCGCAGCGCGCTGGAGCAGTCGCCGTCGCACTACGCCACCGCCTGGGACAACCTGGAGCGCGTTCGCCAGCTGCGCAAGGTGCGCCAGCTCGGTCTTGGCCAGGTGCAACCCGATGCGGTCGCCTCGACTGCCGCCGACGTCAGGGTATTCGCCGTACCCTGACCGGCGGGACGATGGCCGCCGCAGCGGCGGCCTGGTCGCTGCGCGGGGCGCGCGGCAGGTAGCGCTTGAGGCGCAGGGCTGGCGCCTCGATCAGATGCCAGGACAGCACGGCCAGCAGCAGGCTGCCGGCGAAGCTCAGCAGCATGAACGAAACCAGGGATAGCTGCCCATCGGTCCAGTGCATCAGCAGTTGCTGAAGTGGAAAACTGAAGATGTACAGGCCGTAGGAGAAGTCGCCGGCCTTGCCGAAACCGGCCAGGCGCGGCACGCGCAAGTGTGCCAGGTAGAGCGTCAGGTACGGCAGGGTGAGCAGGTGTACCAGTTCCCAGTGGTCGCTGCGGGCGCTGACGAGATTGGCCGCGAGCAGTAGCCAGGCGAGCGTCCAGTGCCAGTGAATGCGCAAGCGGTACAGATACAGCATTACTCCGGCATAGAAGAACATCCCCAGCCGCGAGGCCTTGCGTAGCAGGTCGCTCTGCAGCTCGAGCAGCGGCATCAGATGAAAGTGCACGCCCACCAGCAGAAACAGGCCGATCAGCGCGCTGTTGCGACCGAAGCACTTGAGCAACCCCAGGGTGAGGACCGAGGCATACATCAGCACCTCGTAGGGCAGCGTCCACAGCGAGCCGTTGACCGTATGTGGAAACGGATTGGTGGCAAAGGTCCCGGGCAGGCGGAACTCGGTGATCAGCGCGGCATTGCTCAGGTAGGCGAGTGTGCCGGGTGCTGCGAAATAGTCGCCCAGCGGCAGCGCCGTCGCCAGCGGGCCGACCAGCAGGACCGCCAACAGCACCGATACGATCAACGCCGGAAGGATGCGCAAGGCCCGCTTGGCGGCGAAATCCAGCACGCTGCGACTGTTCAGCCATGAGCCGGCGATGAGAAAGCCGCTCATGACGAAGAAGATGTGCACGGCGATGTCCGCCGAGTCGTAGCTGCCGCTGAACAGGCGCAGGGGCTCCCGGTCAGCCTGCCCGGACAACCCATAGCTATGGCCGAACACCACCATCGAGGCGGCGAAGAACCGCAGAAAATCGAAGTTGTTGTCTCTTGGCGCGGTGGTTGGCGCGTGCATCGGTTCCCCCTTGGGTGTGGTCAGCGCAGCGGAAAGGTCTGGTTCATTCCCAGCGTGCGGCTCTCGCCGTCACGGATGGCCTGCTCGATCAACCGCAGCCGCTGCGGAGTCTGATGCCGCCGGGCGATGTAGCGCAGCAGCGCAAGGAAGATCCGCCGGTTCAGGCGGTACAGCCAGGGCGAGGCCGCCCAGATGTGGGTGTCGAACCAGGCCTGGTTGCGTGCGGTGTAGTAGGCGCGAAAATCCGAGTCGCCGAGCAGGAAGGCTTCATAGATGTTGCGGCTGCGTGCCTTGATGTTCCACGACAGCTCCAGCTCGTCGATCACGGCGTCGGTGACCAGGCGCAGCCGGCCGCCACCGGCAGTGATGCGGCGGGTGTACTCGGTATCGTCGGCGTAGAGCACCAGCTCGAGCAGTGGCACGCCGATGGTCTGGTACAGGCTGCGGTGGGCGAGCATGCCGCCATAGGGTGCGAACGGCAGATCCAGCGTACGCGGCGGGATGCCTTGCGGGCGCCCCCAGGGCAGGCGGCGCCAGATCTTGTAGGGCAGCTGCGCGACGTGAAATCCGAAGTAGCTGGAGCGCGGCTGGATGGCGAAGCGGCCCGGTACGCCGCGGGCGATATCCTCCTGCTGACTGGCACGAAAGCCCAGTACCGCGGCGCGATCCAGGCCGACCTCCTGACCGAGGCGGGCCAGCTCCTCGTGCAGCAGGCGTACGGCGGCCGCGGTGGGTGCATTGTCGTCATCCATCATCCAGATGTAATGCGCGCCCTCGGCGAGCGCCGCCTGCAGCCCGACCGCGTAACCGTTGGCCGAGCCGGTGTTGTGTTCCAGCGAAATGATGCGTACCTGGCCGGGCCAGCGGCTGCAGAGCTGCTCCAGCGGCGCGCGTGACGCATTGCTGACCACCAGCACGCGGGTGATCTGCTCGAAGCGGAAGGCCTGCTCGATCAGGCGCTGGAGGAATGGCAGGCGCTCGCCATAAGTCACCGTGACGATGGTGGTTTGCTTAAGGGCCGCCTCGTCGGGCAGCTCGGCGGCTTTCACGCACGGACGCAGGGCTTCGGGGCATGCAAGGTTCGACATGGCGGGCATTCCTCAGCCTTGTTCGGAGGTGGTGACTGGGATATCGCCGGTGGGCGCCGCGGGGGCTAGCCGGTCATCGTCGTCGGGGCTGAAAAAGGCGTGGAATACCCGAATGAAGGTTTCCCCCGGGGCGCCGCTGGCGCCCGGAGCGGGAATGAGTTCGGTATAGGAGTAGCCGTCCGCCAGAACCAGCGAGGTCCTGGATGGTGCGTCTGTGCTCATGCTGTAGCTCCTGAAGAAGCGGGGCTGCGGGCCCTGATCAGAATGAATAACGTCTGTTGTCCACCGGCCGGGTAGGAAGCGAGTCCGAGGCGGGTTCAGCGAAACGATGCTGTCGAGCGCCCGGCAGCGGGCTGGCGTTCTGGCCACCGCCGGATGCGCCGCAGTGCGGTGCGACAGTGGCCGGGGCGGGTCGGTAGGCGATGACGCTGGGGCCGTTGGCGGGGTCGCATGCGTTGTCGTCGGTGGCGCCGGGTGACGGCTGTGCCGGGGCGGTCGAAAGCGGTTCGCTCATGCTCATGGCACCGCTCGATCCGCTCATCAGCACAAGGGCAAAGCCGAGCGCGCGGGTCGCCCGCAGCCATTGCTTTACTGTGTTCATCCTTGAAACCTCGTAAATGTGATGGGGAAGGGTGTGGTCAGGCGTGCTTTATCGGAACCACCGCGGCCGGATAGAGAGGCGTGCTCGGTTGGGAACTGGGCGCCAGGGTCAGGCCGTCGCCGAGCCTGGCTTCGCGCAGTCGCGCCTCGACGAAGGCGCGGATCTCCAGCTCGAATCGCTCACCTGAGAAACGTTCGGCGTTGCGCCGGCAGCTTGCCGCGCTGATGCGCGCGCGCTGGCGTTCGAACTCGTCGATGGCCGCGATGATCGAAGCGGTTGTCTGCTCGGGGTAGAACACCCCGGTGGGCTCGGCATGCTCGAGCCCCCGCACGGTTTCCAGCACGCCGCCGCGACCGTAGGCGATCACCGGGGTGCCGCAGGCCTGGGCCTCGATCGGCGCGATGCCGAAATCCTCTTCTGCGGCGAAGACGAACGCCCTGGCACGCTGCATGTGGCGCAGCAGCACCTCGAAGCTCTGGTAACCGAGCAGGGACACATTGGGCCCGGCGACTTCGCGGGCCTTGTCCATCTCCGGGCCGCTGCCGATCACGATCAGGCGCTTGTCCGGCATCGCCGCGAAGGCCTCGACGATCAACGGAATCTTCTTGTACGGCACCATGCGAGAGGCGGTCAGGTAGAAGTCTTCCTTGGCCTCGTGCAGGGTGAACTGGCGGGTATCCACGGGCGGGTAGATCACCGTGGACTGGCGCCGGTAGCTCTTGTTGATGCGCCGGCCGATGAAATGCGAATTGGCGATGAACTCGTCGACGCCACTGGCGGTGCGCTGATCCCACATGCGCATGTAGTGCAGCAGCATGCGCGCCAGCTTGGCCTTGACGCCGCGCTCCAGGCTGGCTTCGTGCAGGTACTGGTGCTGCAGGTCCCAAGCGTAGCGAATGGGCGAATGCACGTAGCTGATGTGCAGCTGGTTGGGGCCGGTCAGCACGCCCTTGGCCACCGCATGGCTGCTGGAAATGACCAGATCGTAGGCCGACATGTCCAGCTGCTCGATGGCCAGCGGCATCAGCGGCAGATACTTCTGATAGTGCGTGCGGGCCTTGGGCAACTGCTGGATAAAGGTCGTGGTGGCGCGCTTGCCGCCGAGGTGGGCGCGGTCTTCATCGGAGAGGAAATCGATGACGGCGAACAGGTCGGCGTCCGGCCACACGGCGCACAGCCCGGCGAGCACGCGCTCGGCGCCAGCGTAGGTCACCAGCCAGTCGTGAACGATGGCAACTTTCATGGATTGACTTCCTTGGTCTAGAGGATCGGCGGCGGGGCCGCCTTGCAGGCATGAAACGGGGATGGTCAGCGCGTGTGCAGGCGTGCCAGCGGCAGCAGGCCGCTTTGCCCGGTGAGGCGCTTGCCGGCGTGTGCCAGCGGTTGCTCTAGCAGCCAGCGACAGAGCATGGCGCTGCCCAGTGCCAGCAGCAGACCCAGCAGTGCGGTGCCCATTACCGCGCCCGGCCCGCTGATTGCGAGGTTTTGCATCAACAGCGCGGCCAGTCGCTGCATCGCTGGCAACAGCAGATAGAGCCCATAACCGAGCTGGCCCAGCCAGACCAGCAGCGGCGTGCTCATCGTCAGGCGACCGGTGAGCAGCACGAAGCCGGCCAGCGCCACGGCGTAGGTCAGCAGCTGCCGTGCCCAGGCCGCTTCGCCCTGCGACCAGCCAGCGAGAAAGATGACCGGCAGCACCAGCACGTAGGCTCGTCGCGTGTAGCGTGCGTATTCCCGGGCGCGGCGGCGGGCATAGCTACTGTCGGCATGCTGCGCCTCGTGCCGCAGGGAGGCGAACAGCATCAGCGACACCAGCAGCGGCAGCGTGACCGGCAATGCGCCATCCAGCAGCTGCCGGGCCAGCGCCAGCAGGAGCGAGCAGGCCAACAGCAGCAGAGCGGCACCGGCGCGCAGACTGACGCTGTGCAGCAGGCCGAGCTGATGCATCAACAGGCACAGCAGATAGAACAACAGGATCGGCGGCATCGCGCCGTAGGCGCTGGCGACCTCGAACGGGATGGCTTGCTTGGCTGCTGTCACCCCGGGCAGCCAGGCCGACGCCTCCGGCAGCAGCAGCGCCGTCAGCAGCGCGGCCAGCAGGTAAAGCGGCACCAGGCGCAGCAGACGGCGCACCACGAAGCCGCGTCCGCCGTCGCTGCTGACATGCAGGCTGGCCGGCACCACGAAGCCGCAGCCGAGCAAAAACCAGAGCGTCGCCAGCAGCCAGAGGTCTACGCCCAGGCCCGCCGTAGCGCCGTCAGCGGGTGCTAGCGGCAGGGCGTGCATGAGCAGCAGGAGTGCTGCGCCGCCGCGCAGCGCATCGACATGTGCCAACCGTTCCATGGTCTGCCTCGCTTGATGATTGAACGAACGAACCGGGGAGGGCGCTCAGGGCAGGCGCCGCTCGGATGACCAGGCAACCATCGGAGGCGGGCTGCGCTTGCCGGTCAGGGTCTGGTCGATGAGTTGCGAGACGATCTGTGCCGAGCGCTTCCAGGAGTAGCGCAGCACATTGCCTTCGCCCAGGGTGCGCAGGTCGTCGCGCAGCTGCGCATCGCGCAGCACATGGCCCATGCAGCGGGCGATGTCCTCGATGTCGAGCGGGTCGAAGTACAGCACGCTTTCGCCCAGCACCTCCGGTATCGATGCCGCCCGCGCCGCGATCACCGGACAGCCGCAGGCCTGAGCCTCCAGCGGTGGGATGCCGAAGCCTTCGTACAGCGACGGGAAGACGAAAGCCCGGGCACCCTGGTACTCACGCACCAGCTGCGCATCGTCGATGCGCCCGAGCAGGCGCACCCGGCCGTCATCGCTTACGCTGCAATCGGTGCCGGAGAACACCGAATGCGAATCGCCGACGATGTGCAGCTCGACGTCGTCGAAGCCCTCCAGGCTGAGGAATGCCGCGACCATGCGGGCGAAGTTCTTGTGCGCATTGGGCGAGGAAACCGCCAGCAGGTAGGGCTTGTCCCGCTCATTGGGCGCCTGCGGATCGGGCGGACGGAACGTCCGGGCGACGGCGTTGGGCACCACGCAGATCTTCTCGCTCGGGTAACCGTAGTAACCGGCGATTTCCCGGCGGGAAAAGTCGCTGACCGTGATCAGCGCCTTGATGCGTCTGAGCAGCAATGGCGTCAGCCCCTTGTAGAAACCGCGGAAGGCGCGTGAGTAGCTCTCCGGGTGGCGGACATAGGTAATGTCGTGATGGGTCGCGACCTGGTTGCGGTAGATCAGCGGCGCGGTGTTGCACAGCGAGACCAGCGGCGGCGAGCCGTTGCGCGCCAGCCACAGCGGCAAATCCAACTGTTCCCATAGATGGCCGCTGTGGCGACCGATGCAGCGCACCTGCAGGCGCTTGGCGCTGTCGTGCATGCGAATGTCGTGCGGGGCGACGAAGGTCAGGTCGTTGCGCGTCGCGCCCAGCTCCAGGCAGACCTGTTCGGCGAAGCGTTGTACGCCGCGGGTCTCCTGGGTGAGGAATCGTGCGTTGATGAAGATCATCTGGGTTCTCCTTGCGGGGGTACCAGGTATTCGGTTGGGAAGGTCAACCAGCGCGGGCGATGGGCATCCCTGCGACCGGCAATGTCACCGGCAGGCGATTCGCACGGGCGCCTCGATCCGCGGGCTGCCGCGTGTGCTCAGCCCTCGGTGGCGACGGCGCGCAGGCTGATGATCTTGGGAAAGCCGTCGAGCTTCACCGTGGTGCTGCAGGCGTCGTCACTGGCCGGGCAGCGCCATTCGTTGCCTGTGGTCACCCGTCCGTGGCGGGGTTGCGCGGTATCGATCATCGCCACGCGTCCGGTGATGCCCTCGTTGTTCTCGTTGCCGCGCAGCTCGACGGTCCTGGGCTTACCGGTGCTCCAGGCCACCAGCAGTTCGTCCTCGCCCCGGGCGAAGCGCAACATCACCACATCGTTCGCGGTGTTTTCCAGGCGGCCGAGGTAGGCATATCGGCTGACGATCTCGCTGATCGCGGCGAGCACCGGGTAGGCCGGTTTGGGCGTGAAATCCTGACGCACCAGGCCAAAGTTGTGCTCGCGCTCGGTCTTGTCGGTGCCGTCGTTGCGGAAGTCGTACCACCACATGCCCTTGATGTTCGGCAGCGTTCGGGCAAGGAAGAATGCCCGCGCCAGGTAGGCGGCCTGCAGGGTTTCTTCGATGCCGCACGCGCCCTGGTGCGAGGGCCAGGCCATCTCGGTCAGGTAGAGCGGCACCGGACGACCGGCGGCGCGGGTCAGTTCCTTGTCTACCTCGGCCATCCAGTCGATCCAGGCTTCCGGTGTATTGCGCCGCCAACCGCGGCAATGCACGTAGGGGTGCAGCGAGAGGCCGTCCACCGACTGCATCAGGCCGTTCTCCAGCAGGCGCAGAGCGAAGCCAGACTCGATGCCCTGGCTGGTCACGGCGCCGGCCAGCACGGTAGCAGCCGGGTCACGCTGGCGGATGATCCCTGCCGCGTCGGCGATGAGCCGGGCGTAGTCCTGGGTGAACGCCGGGTCGCGGGGGTCTTCCACGTCCCACTCGTTCCAGATCTCGTAATAGGCCACCTGGCCCTTGAGGCTCTCGGTAACGAAGTCGACATAGCGGTTGTACGCGGCCCGCACCGGCTCGCTTCTGGGCTTCTCGCCATCCCCGTGATGCTGGTTTCCATAACCGAGAATGAACTGGGTGCTGAGGCCATGTTGGGCGGTTTCCTTCAGGTAGCGCTGCCAGGACGGTTCGATCTTCAGCTGGTTCGGCTGGCGCTCGACATAGGCCCAGTGGGCATCGGTGCGCACCGAGGTGATGCCGGCGTCGCGCATCATGGCGTAGGCGCGACCGCTGGGGTCGCCCTTGTGCAGCTCATGGGCACAGACACCGACGACGAAGGGTTCGTCAACGGTTTGCGCCGTAATCGGGAACGAACAGCCGAGCAGACCGCCGTACAGTACGGCGTTGAGCAGGGTAGAGCGCATCGTCATGTGGATCATCCGTGAGGGTTGAGGCTCAGATCAGGCGTTGCAGTTCGGGCAGTCGCTGGGCGGCGAGGCCGTCGGCCGGCGACCGGGCCGGGGTCAGCACATGGGAGATCGCCAGGCCGAGGAACAGGGTGGCCGTGGTCACCTCCAGCACATCGGTGGCCCAGGCCACCAGACACAGGCAGAACACGATCGGTAGCAGCGCGTTGCGCCACCGCGATCCGCGCTCGTGCAGGCGCAGCATGAGCGGGAAGGCCAGCAGGTAGAGCAGCACGCCGAAGATCCCGAGCATCCCCCACAGATACAGCGCGGTGTTGTCGGCGATGCTCAGCAGCTCCAGCCCCGGTAGCGGATAGACCTGCCCGGCGCTGCCCACCGTGCCGAAGCCGGCGCCCCACCAGCCCCAGCCTTCACGGGTGATGACGCCGATGAAGTTCGGCCAGCTGTTGATCAGCCGGTCGGCGAACGAGGCGAGCAAGGTGCCATTATTGGCCGCATTGGGGTCCAGGCTCAGCACCAGGCTGGCCATCGGCAGCATCAGGCCGACCAGCACTGCGACGAGAAAAGCCGTGGCGCTGGCAAAACGATATGCGGTGACGACCAGCATCAGCAGGGTCAGCACATAGGCCGCCGCGGTGGACTTGTTGGTGGTCAGCACGATGCCGATCAGCGCGGCGACATACAGCATCAGCCGCAGCAGCCGCGAGTGGGTGAACGCGGCGATGAACAGGCTGTAGATCGCGATCATCACCGACAGCGCCGTGGACATGCGGGCGAAACCGCCGATGCGGTCGATGTCGTCGAACGCCCAGGAGCGGTTGGCGCTCAGTTCCACCTCGCCGACCATGTAGCTGTAGCCCTTCCACGGCACGCTGGTGAGCAGGTCCAGGGCGATACCGACGAACGAGGCGATCAGGCAGAAGCCGATGATTCGTCGCAGCAGCCCGAGCCGCAGCTCAAGGTGCCGGCCGCAGATCAGGCCGAACAGCAGGGGGATGTAGATGAACAGGCTGAAGCCGATGTTGTGCAGCTCCGCCCCATGCATCAGCGCCAGCTGGCTGGACGTCACCAGGCCGAGCAGCACCAGCCAGAACAGTGGCCAGCCGCGATAGCGCAGCAGTTCCAGGCTCAGCGCCGCCAGACAGGCAATCTTGGGCAGGTACAGCAGCCAGGAGATCCCGGCCATGTCGAAGTAGTAGCGCAGGGCGCCGGAGAAGGTTTCAGTCAGCAGCAGCGAGGCGACGACCAGCGTCAACAGGGTCGGCTTGTCGAAGGCCAACGGATTCGAGTCGCGTGGTCGCGGGGTGATCAGCAGGCTCTGGTTCATGGTGGTTTCTCGTTCCCTGAAGCGTCTCGTGCAGGATCGATTGATAGCGGTCCAGCATGCGTTCCATATCCAGCAGTGGCAGCACGCTGGCGCGGGCCTGGCTGGCAAGGCGGTGGCGTAGGGTGCCGTCGATGTACAGCCAGAGCATGGCGATCCCGAGCGAATCCGGATCGTCGGGCGAGCAGAGCAGGCCGTTGTGTCCGTCGCGGATGATCTCGGGCAGCCCGCCCATGTCGCTGGCGATCACCGGCAGCTGATTGGCGCAGCCCTCGACGGCCACCAGGCCGAATGGCTCGGCCCACAACGAAGGCACCACCAGCACGTCGATGCTCTGCATGAACTCGTCGCGGTCGCAGTAGCCGAGAAAGCTCACCTTGGCCGGGTCGGCCATGGCCTTGAGGCGGGCCTCGTAGTCCAGCTTGCCGCGCCCGGCGATATCCAGCCGTGCATCGATTCCCAGGCGCTGGAACTGCGTGATCAGCCAGCCAACACCCTTGTTCTCCGAAAGCGTGCCGATGTAGCCGAAGCGCAGCGGATGTCCGCTGCGTGATTTGAGTCGGCTGCCCATGCCGGTCTCGGCCGGTGTGCAGTTGTGCACCACATGCTGGCGAGCGCGGCTGAAGTAACCCTGGGCGGTGATGCGTTCGAGAATGAAGCGGCTTACACCGATCACGGCCGAGACCTGCGTCGAAGCGCGGGCGTGGCCGAGGCGGAACGTCGAGCACAGGCCACACTGGCGCTGGCAGCTCCTGCCGTGGTTGAACATGGTGTCCTTGGGGCAGAGCAGATACAGGTCGTGCAGCACCTGGACGATGGGCAGGCCCGCGGCGCTGATCTCGTCCCAGGCGGAAATCGACCAACCGGTGAGGTTGTTGCTGACGACGATGTCCGGCTGCTCGCGCTCGATCACATCGCGCACGTGGCGGCGCATCTCGCCGTTGTAGCGGTCGCGGTAGTGCCAGCCGAGTCGGGCCAGGCGGCTCGGGCGTTGCTGGGTGTAGTGCCAGTAGAAATTGGCCAGCCCGGCACGATAGACGCGCACCTGGTTCTGGGTTTGCGAATGCAGGCCGGCATCCGGGCCGGTCGCCAGTACGACCACCTCACAGCCACGCCGCTGCAAGCCTTCGGCGAGGTGGCGCAGCATGACTTCAGCGCCACCGCCTACATGCGGCGGGTAGAACGCGTTGAGCAATAGGATCTTCATGGTTTGGCTCGCTGTCTGGGCCTGTAAGGCCGTGCGGGTTCAGCGAGAACCCGCCTGATCTCAGGCATGGCACTGGAGGTAGCGGTTGGGCACCCGTACCTTCTGTTCTCGCTGCAGCAGGTTGAGCAGGATGATCGAGCGCTCCTCGCCGTCGCTGGCGACGAAGATGGCTTCGATATCAGCGAAGCTGCCACCGCAGACCTGGACCCGCTCGCCCGGCTTGAAGGTCAGGTTCGTCGGGCGTTCGTCCCGGGCCAGGCGTTGTCGCAACTGCTCGATCAGCTCGTCGCGTACCGGCGTCGGCTGGCCGCCGAAGGTCACTACGCGGCTCACGCCACGCGTCGAGCGGATCGGGTACCAGTTGTCATGTGTGCAATCGAGGCGGATGAACAGGTAACCCGGAAACAGCGCCTCGCCGTTTCGGCCGGGCGCCGAGCCACGGCTGGTCGAGGGCGCCTTGAGCGGCCGATAGCACTCGAAGTGCTGGCGCAGCAGGTGTTCCTCGGCGCGAGCCTCCTGTCGCGGCTTGGTCTGGATCAGGTACCAGCGTGCGGTTGTGGCGGTGGTCATGAAGGTGTCCTTCCCTTGTCGACGTTTCCGTATTCCTACGGCCAATAGCGGTCATGCCGGCATCAGCGTTGCTCGTTTCTCGTGGCCTTCCACCACGCTGAAACGCAGCAGCAGGCCCTTCAGTTGTTCGCGGCTGTTGAACATCATCACGTCGATGATCGACAGCGACGGCACGAATGCATGCTTGAGCTGGGGGTAGACGACGTCATCGTCCATGCGCAGGAAGCGCAGCAGCAGCCCCTCGGCGCGAAAGCGGGCGGGGCAGTACAGCTCCATGCCGCCGATGGGGTTGAGGTAGAGCTCGCCATCCATGCGATGGGTGATCTGGATGACGCGCTCCTGCATGTCCATCCTTGCCGGCAGATCGAGGCTGGAGCCGCGGTAGATCGGTGTGCGGATATCCAGATAGGCACACAGCCGGCGCAGCGAATGCTCGGTAAACGTCGCCAGGTTGCGCTCGGGGCATTCGAGGATGCTCTGGATCAGCGGCAGCACCGTGTCGCGCTGCGGCGCCCTGGCATAGCTGCGCTCGAGCGTCTTCATCAGAGCCGCGGCTTCCTTGTCGAAGTCATCGCACAGCCAGCGTTGGTTGATGCGCTCGGTCTGATGGCCCTTGCGTAGCGGGAAGGTGATCAGCTTGGGCTGACCGTTGACCAGTATCCGGTTGCGGTTCATCCATGAGCCCTTCACGTATTGCAGGTCGTCGCCCAGCACGAATACGTCGCTGAGGGCGATCAACTGAAAATAGCCCAGATAGGGAAAAAGGTAGGGCTGCATCATCGAGACGGTTCTGAGCATGGCGCACCTCCGTGTCTGCATTCAGGCTTTCTGGGTGGTGTAGGTGTAATAGCCATAGGCGCCGCTGTCGTACGGCGAAGTGGAGGCCTTGCGTTTCACCGCGTTGAGGATCACGCCCTTGAGCAGCACGCCGTTCTGCGCCAGACGGCGCTTGGAGGCATCGATCTGCGAGCCGGTGCTGAGACCGAAGCGGGCCACCAGCAGATTGGTGCCGGCCTGCTGCGCCACCAGTACCGCATCGGTGACAGCCAGCACCGGCGGCGTGTCGATGATGATGAAGTCGTAGAGCTTTTCCGCCTCCTTGAGCAGCCGCGAGAAGTTCTCGTGCATGAGCAGTTCGGACGGGTTCGGCGCGGAGAATCCGGCAGAGATGAAATGCAGGTTCTTCAGCTCGGTACGGTTGATGATCGCCGCCAGGTCGAGGCCGCCTGCCAATGCATCCGACAGGCCGTTGCGCGGCGTCATGCCGAACAGCGTGTGCAGGTAGCCGCGGCGCATGTCGCCATCGATCAGCAGCACGCGCTGGCCGGTCTGGGCGATGACCGCGGCGAGGTTGCTGGAGACGAACGACTTGCCCACCGAGGGCGTCGGGCTGGTG
This sequence comes from Pseudomonas sp. LM13, assembly GCF_041381355.1. Lineage (NCBI taxonomy): Bacteria > Pseudomonadati > Pseudomonadota > Gammaproteobacteria > Pseudomonadales > Pseudomonadaceae > Pseudomonas > Pseudomonas sp. LM13. The sequence goes on along the minus strand of NZ_JACBXH010000017.1, from coordinate 7,584 downwards.
ATCATCAGCACCTTGTTGCGTGCCTCGAGCATGGCGAACTTGAGGCTGGTGCGCAGGCTGCGCAGCGATTCGACGGCCAGGTCGGTCGGCTCGCTGATGCTGAGCAGGCGGGTCTTGCCATCGCGTGTCTTGCGCCGCCGGTTCAGCTGCTCCTGCGAGGCGCTGTAGGGCAGGCCGGCGTACACCGGTACGCCGAGCTTCTCGATCACGTCCGGGCTTTCCACGCCACGGTAGAACGCCTGGCGCAGCAGGATCACCGCCGCCGAGACCAGCAGGCCGACGAAGAGGGCGAGCGCCACCACCAGCGGGCGAACCGGCTTGGACGGCTTCTCGATCATCGAGTAGGCGTTGTCGATGATACGTACGTTGCCAATGGTGCCGGCGCGGAGGATGTCCTGCTCCTGCGCCTGGTTCATCAGCAGCGTATAGGTCTGGGTCGTGACTTCCATGTCACGTTTGAGGCGCAGCAACTCCTGCTGCGTCATGGGCAAGGCGTCGACCTTCTTCAACAGCTGCGCCTTCTGTGCCTGCAGCTCGTTCATCTGGGTCATCAGCGTGCGGTAGGTCGGGTGCTCGCGGGTATAGAGACGGTCGTAGTCGACCCGCTTGAGCGTCAGCTCCGACAGCTGGGTCTCCAGCGCGACGATCTGGTCCAGCACGCCCTTGGTCTCGATGCTGATGTCCACCGACTTGGAGCTGGTCTGGTAGTCGTGCAATGCGGCTTCGGCCTTTTCCAGCTCCTTGCGCACCTGGGGCAGCTGCGAGCGCAGGAAGTCCAACCGCTGGGCCGCCTCGGCGGAGCTGCGCTGGATGTTCTGCTGGACGTACAGACGGCTGATCTCGTCCAGCACACGGCTGGCCAGCTGCGGGTCCGGATCTTCCAGCGACATGTAGATGATGCCGGAGTCCTTGCCGGCCTCGCCGACCTTCAGGCGATCCTGGTAATCCAGAGCGGTGGTCTGCGGGCGATTCCTGAGCAGGACGAATTCGGTGCCCGGGCGTGCCTGCAGTTCGGCGATCTGCACCTTGAAACCCTGGCTTTCGATGGCCTGGTTGACCTGGCCACGCAGGATCAGTTGCTGCTCGTCGTCATACAGACCGAAGTTGCCGATGGTCCCGGCCACCAGCGTCAGCTCCATGCCCAGGTAGTCTTCCGGAACGTCGAGCTGGAACACATCGAGCTTCTCGCCACCCCAGGCATAGCCGGTCAGACCGAACAGCGGTGCGGCCAGTGCACCATCGGTTGCCGGGTCATGCCGGCGCGCCATGAAGGCGCCAATCAGCGGGAAATGGCGGGGCCTGGCGACGATGTACAGCTTCAGTTCCTCGACCGCTCTGCCCAGCACGGCGCGGGATTTGAGCAACGAGATCTCGGTGACCGCCTGGGAAACCGAGTCGGGGCGCGGCACGACCTCCGGTACGCCGGTGATGGCGGCCTTCTTCGGCTCGATCTGGATCATCGCGGTGGCCTGGTAGATCGGCGTGGCGATGAGGGCGTAGACGATACCCAAGGCGGTGAACAGCCCGGTGATGGCGATGATCAGCGCCTTGTGGTCGTAGGCGGTGCGCATGATGCCGGCCAGGTCGATGCGGTTGTCGGCATCATATTCCAGCGAAGATCGGGTCAAGGCAGTCATTGGGAGTCCTTCCTCATGGTGCGTTGTTTCGAGAGTTGCGGGGCTGGGTATCAGCTTCTGGCCAGGCGGGGGCTCAATCGGCGCAGCAGATTGAGGCTGATGTTCTGTGCGATGGTCGAGAGCGCCTGGAGCTTGCTGAACGGCGAGACCAGCGCGAGACACTCACCGAACACCTGGATCAGGAAGTACTCGTACAGCTCGCGATTGCCGATGCGGTTGTAGTAGCGCGCCAGGGAATAGTGCGCGTGCATGGCCATCTGGATGCGCTGCTTGCTTGGCCGCATGGAGAAGATTCCGCCTTCGTGCACGCGATAGGCAGCTGGGCTGATGCCGTCCATGAACTTGCCCTTGCCGTAGGCGCCGAGCAGCGACCACCAGCAGATATCCAGCACCTCCACGCCGAGCAGCTCCGGCGGCAGTTCCTGAATCAGGTTGCGAAAACACACCGTCAACGTCGAGAGCGGGCGGCCCCGCATCAACTCGAGGGCACTGGCGTCCCGGCGCAGCTTTCCGGTGAGCTGCGGGCTCTGGATGATGCCCTTGCTGTTGAACATGAACGCATCGTGGAAGGTGATGACGTAGTCGCGGTGCTGTTCGAGAAAATCCACCTGCTGCTGCAGCTTGCTCGGGTCGGTCCAGTAGTCGTCGCCTTCGCAGTAAGCGATGTACTTGCCGGCTGCGCGAGCGAACAGACGGGTACTGAACGGCACGCCCAGACTGAACTGGTTCTGGGTCTGGTAGATCGGCTTGATGATGGCCGGATAGCGCGCCACGTAGTCGGCAATGATCGCGGCCGTGGTGTCGGTCGAGGCGTCGTCATGGACGATCACCTCGAAAGGGAAGTCCGTTTCCTGCTGGAGGAAGCTTTCCAGCGTCTTCCTGATAAAGGATGCGTGGTTGTACGCCAGGCAGACGATGCTCAGCAGCGGCTCGGTCCGGCCGCCCCAGCGTTCAATCAAGGCTTGCTCGCTCTTCAATTCCATTTTTGGATGCTCGCTTGGTGATGAGTAGATGAAGCTTGAGTAGCAAGGACTTCGAGCTGACGAGGACCAGCAACAGGCAGACTGCCCCGCTTGTGGCCAGTGCCAGCAGAATGTCGAAGCGGTTGTCGCTGACGAGCGCTGCGAACAGGGGCTCGCCCAGGGCCAGACCGAGTGCGGTCATGGCGCTGATGCGCAGCATTTCGCCGATCCAGATGCCGTGCAGCCTGGGTGCGAAGCGTCGATGCACAACCGGCGGCCAGATCAGGAAGGTCGCCAGCCGCAAAAAGAACCACGCCAGCGCCGCGCCATAGGCGCCGTGCATCAGGGCTGCGTAGACCACGATCGGCATGCTGATGGCTGTCGAAATGACGCTGTACCAGATGTGCAGCCGTAGCTGGCCATAGGCGTACTGCAGGTAGAACTGGAACGCGCCCACCGCCATCAGCGCGCTGCCCGGCACATACCAGAACAGCATGCGCTCGCTCCACTGGGCCGCAGCCTGGTCGCCGGTCCAGGCGAATATCAGCGCCTGCCCGTGCCAGGCGATCACCGCGGCCAGCGGAAACAGCACGCTGCAGACGAAGCGACTGGCATTCAGGTAGAGCCGCTCCATGTCGGCGATCCGTCCCTCGGCCACGAGCATGGTCATGCGCGGCAGCAGGGTCTGCACCAGCGGGTTGGTCAGCGTCATGATGCCGGTGGTGATCAGCGCCACCAGCGAGAAATAGCCGTACTCCTTGAGCAGCAGCACCTTGGACAGCAGCACTTTGTCCAGCTGGGTCAGAGCGATCCAGAGCAGCGAGGTGAAGAACATGCCGCCGGCGAACGGCAGCACCGGCCGGACGACCTGCCAATCGATGCCCGTCAGCAGCCGCGGAGCGGTCAGCTGAACGTAGGCCTTGCTGGCGAAGGCGAGCGTCTCCACCAGCGCAACGGCAGCCTGAAACAAGAAGAAGTCCAGCGGATCCTGCGAGACGAAGGCAACCAGAACCAGCCCGCCGAAGTAGCGCAGCGTGGCGATCAGCATGTTCGCCGCATTCAGCCAGCCATGCAGCTCGACCCCTTGCAGGCCGCTCTTGTACAGCGTTGCATACAGACGCAAGCCGACCATCAGGCCCATCAGGCTTATGCAGTTTCCGATGGTCCCGGTGCTGAGTTCGCGTGCTTGCAACCAGGTATCGGCGATCCAGCCGCTGCTCAGATAGATCGCCACGCAGGTCGCCACTGCAATCGGTAGCAGCATCAGCTCGAACGAGCGCAGCAGGCGCCCGGCCGGCCCGGGACCCGCGGGCAGATCACCCTGGCCGCGATAGTGCGCCACCTGCCGCACCAGTGCCGGCGACATCCCCGCATCGAGCAGCTGCAGCCAGGCCTGCAGCACGGCGAAGAAGCCGATCAGCCCGTACGCCTCCGCGCCCAGGTGGCCCAGGTAGAACGGCAGGATCAGGATGCCGATCAGCAGGGCGTAAGCCTGGCCGAGGTAATTCAGGCCGGTGTTGCGGATAACCGATAGCCGCTTGGGATCTGACATGAGTCGTGGTCGCCCTCATCACTCAGGAGATGTGCTTGTAATCGGGCGCAGGCATGCGTTCGATGCCGAGCATCCCGAAGGCATCCACGAATGGCTGGAACAGCGTCCGGCTCGACTCCGTGCTATGGATCGACTCCTGGATCAGCGTCTGTATGACCTTGTCCTGCACCTTGCGCGGCAGGCCGGGATAGATCGGCAGGCACAGCACCCGACGACTCAGCGAGCGGGAGTTCGGCTGCGGCTCCTGGGGCTGCAAGTGCTCGAGCGTGTCCAGCGAGGGATAGAAGTAGCGACGCGGATTGATGCCGTTTTCGTTCAACTGAGTCCGGCAGCTCAGCAGTTGGCCTTCGTTGGCCAGCGCAACGGGAAAGTAGCTGTAGTTGCATTGGGAGTCGGCCTGCGCCCTCTGCAGGTCGAAGTGGCCGCCGAGGCGTCGCTCGTAGCGATGGCCGATCTCCGCGCGGCACTCGAGAATCAGCTCGATATCGTCGAGTACGCACATGCCCATCGCCGCGGAAAATTCGTTCAGCTTGGCATTGATGCCGATACCGTCGATCTGGTCGGTATCGACGATGCCGAAGTTGCAGAGCAGGCGGATGCGCTCGGCCAGGTCGTCATCGTTGGTGACGATCGCGCCACCCTCGATGGTGTGGAACAGCTTGGTCGCGTGGAAACTCAGGGTGCTGATGTCGCCCCATTCGTAAACCGAGCGACCCTGGTGCCGGACGCCGAAGGCATGGGCACCATCGTAGATCACCTTGAGGCCGTGTCTGCGTGCGATCTGCTCGATGCGTTCTACATCGCAGGGGTTGCCGAATACATGGGTAGCGACGATGGCCGATGTATCGGCCTCGATATGCCGTTCGATCTGCGCCGGGTCGAGGTTCCAGGTCGCCGGATCGATATCGGCGAAGATCGGCCGTATACCTTCCCATTGCAGCGAGCTGGTGGTGGCGACGAAGCTGAACGGCGTTGTGATTGCGCTGCCGGTGATGGCGAGCGCGCGGTAGGCGATCTGCAGGGCGATGGTGCCATTGTTGGTCAGGATGATGTTCCGGACGCCGAGGTAGTCCTTGAGCCGCTGCTCGAGCGCTGTCACCAACGGCCCGTGGTTGGTGAGCCAGCCGGTGTTGTAGATCCTGTCCACATACGCCTTGAACTTGTTCTTGCTGCCCAGGTAGGACTTGGTCACGTTGATCATGGTGATTTCCTTATCGAGTGGTTCGCTTGCCGGGACCGCAGGCGGAGGAGGGCAAGCGGACGGATGGGCTGGCTCAGGCGGCCTGGTGTTCACCGATCACGCTGGCGCGTGCAGCCCGGCGCTGGGTTCGCTTGAGGATCATGCGGGTCAGCAGGCTCCCTGCATGCGGATCGCCGTAGTGGAAGATGGCGGTCGCACGCAGCTTCGCCGGATCGCAGGGTTCATTGGCGTGCAGGGATCGGTAGCCCCAGAACAGATACAGATTGCCCGGCACCAGTTGCAGGCGCTGGGGCTTGAGCAGGCCGATGGTGATCGCCCGGGTGATGAGCCGGCGACTCAAGCGGTTCTGCAGTAGCGCTTTCTCCACCACGTTGAACAGCGTCAACCGGCGGATCGTCCGGAGATTGGGAAACAGCAGCAGATCGCCACGTTCCTCGCCGTCCTGCGGAATCTCTACGGGCAACAGTGCGGTCACCAGCGAGGCATCGAAGTGAAAGCAGTTCGACTCCTTGCGCCCGGTCCGTCCCTGCACGCAGCGCATCACCATGTAGATGCGATCGCTATAGGCGGCCTGACCGGCACCGGCGCGGTAGGTATCGGCGAGCAACTTCTGGAACTCCGGCGCGTTGCCCAGTTCTGCGACCAGCGAGTCCGCGACAGGCTCGCTATCGTGGTGAGCGAAGTATTCACCATGATGACGGCGGGCCTGCTCATACACCTGCTCGCGCAGTTGATGCAATTGGAACTTGTCCAGAAAGTTGTGCAGACAGGCAAATCCGTTCTGGTTTATCTGCGAAACAATGTGAGCCTGATCCTGATCTTCAAAGTTATAGAGAATGGATGACACGGTCGTTCTCCCTGCGCGATTTGGCTAGGTGAGGCGGTGCTGGGAAGGCTGGTGAAATGCAGATGCGGCACCGGTTCGAGTATTGGGCAGTTACTGCAAAGATGCTGTAGCGGAACGACGTACTTACGAACAACAGATTTGATTTAAATCACTTTCAAATAATCGAAAGACAAAGCTACCGCCATCGACATCAATAGTCGCGTTCAGCGATTTAATTATTTGTCGATTGCCTGTGGCAGGGCTGGCCGCAACCTGGATGGGGCGGTACTCGGCGCTATCGGGCAAAGCTACCGCGCACCGGAACACTTTCCAGTGACTACAACAAATTCGAAAGGCCAGAAAAACCCTCGCACTTCTAAAGAATAGAAGCGCTACTAAACAGGCAGGGGGTTTAAATCTTTTGTCGCAAAAGTTGACCTGTCCGGTTGGTCTTTAACTGCTGTGCGGCGTGTTACTCCCTGTCGCGAATAGATATCCGCCATAATGTGATCGAAGTCAAGTTAGGGAGCCAAAAAAATGGTCTGGATGGACGGCGCTTCATGGCAGCGTAGCTAACTAATTGATTTACCAGCAGAGGCGGTTTAGTTCGCTGGCTTCCGGTGCCATCATGCGTGGCTATAAATCCGCCGCTAATTATCCCTTGCCTGAATAAGTCGACAGGCAGGATTACTGACTGCGCGCTTTCGCGCTTATAGAGTCTCGATTTATTACTGGGCGTGATATTTGAGGGAGAAGAATTAAATCGGCGGCGGCAAAAACTGAGTGCAACACCTGACCTTTCCGGTACGGTGCTGCCCCTATGGATGGTCTGAAGTAGCCCGGCATTTTCGCAGCCATTTCGCGAATGCGATTTTTAATTCGCCAGATGATCAAAAATCAATCAATTCGGCGGGTATTTCATGCGTTTCTCGCCACCGAGATCTCACTCGGGCGGCCATTTTTCGCATTACAGGCGCACCTCTCCTGCATTCGTCAGTAAATGTCGGCGCGCCATCCACAGATTCGACAGGGCGAACAGCGTCACCAATTGCGCGGTGTTCTTGGCTAAACCACGGAAGCGCGTCTTCACGTAGCCAAACTGGCGCTTGATTACCCTGAACGGGTGCTCGACCTTGGCGCGCACCTGGGCCTTGGCCTTCTCGATTTTGCGCTTGGCTTTGTACAGCACGCTGCGCTTATCCAGTTTCTTGTAGGTGCTGCGACGTGACGCCACCTGCCAGATGACCTCACGTCCTTCATGCTCAGGGCGCTTCTCGACGCCGGTGTAACCGGCATCGGCGCAGACCACGTTTTCATCGCCATGCAGCAGCTTGTCGACCTGCGTGACATCCGCCACGTTGGCCGCCGTGCCCACTACGCTGTGCACCAGGCCCGACTCGCCATCT
>NZ_JACBXH010000016.1:0-88335 GCF_041381355.1 Pseudomonas sp. LM13 | reverse complement strand
GTGCTCGACCTTCGCTCGCACTTGTGCCTTGGCCTTCTCGATCTTGCGCTTGGCTTTGTACAGGGCGCTGCGTTTATCGAGCTTCTTGTAGGTGCTGCGGCGTGCTGCGACCTGCCAGATCACTTCGCGGCCAGCATGTTCGGGGCGCTTTTCGACGCCGGTGTAGCCGGCATCGGCGCAGACGACGTTCTCTTCACCGTGCAGCAGTTTGTCGACCTGGGTGATATCCGCCACGTTTGCCGCCGTGCCGACCACGCTGTGCACCAGCCCCGACTCGTCATCCACACCGATGTGGGCCTTCATGCCGAAGTAGTACTGGTTGCCCTTCTTGGTCTGGTGCATCTCCGGATCGCGCTTGCCGTCCTGGTTCTTGGTCGAGCTGGGCGCGTGGATCAGTGTGGCATCGACGATAGTGCCCTGGCGCAGCGACAGGCCGCGATCCCCCAGGTAGCCATTGATTACGCCGAGGATGCCGGCTGCCAGCTCATGTTTCTCCAGCAAGCGACGGAAATTTAGGATGGTGGTTTCGTCGGGAATACGCTCCAGGCTCAGCCCGGCGAACTGACGCAGGATGGTCGTCTCGTAGAGCGCTTCTTCCATGGCCGGGTCGCTGTAGCCGAACCAGTTCTGCATCAGATGGATACGTAACATGGCCATCAGCGGATAGGCTGGACGACCACCTTCACCCTTTGGGTAGTGTGGCTCGATCAGGGCAATCAATCCCTTCCACGGCACCACCTGATCCATCTCGATCAGGAACAATTCCTTACGGGTCTGCTTGCGCTTGCCGGCGTACTCGGCGTCGGCGAAGGTCATCTGCTTCATGGAAAAACTCGGCTGGCGGGATCGGCGTGTTTCACCAGATTCGGGAAGTCTTTTTCAGACCTTCCCTAGATGAGTGGAAGCTTCGAATCGTCACCGCAATCAGCTACTGCCGTTTTGTTGTAATCAAAGGGGAGACTTCTTCTTTCTATGCAGAGACTTTTCGGACTGAGTGGTGGTGGCCGTCCGCCACGCTCCGGGCGACTATCCAGCCGGCAAACAGGGCGATGTGTTCGCGGTCGAGTTCAGGGTAGCGCGCATGTCCTGCCTTGGCCTGAGCGACGGTCCGGTGTTCCAGTACAAAGAGCCTTTTCGTTCCAGGTCGCGACCGATGATCAGGCTGAGACGGACCACTTGTGAACACGATCATTAACAATGGGGCCAGGTGAGCGCGTATGGCTGGTACAGGGACGAGTGGGTGTTTCGTGGTAGATCTCCCTGCATATTCTGACGGCTGCAATACCCAGCCCTGATCGAGCGGCAACAACGCGTTCGTTCGAGGCCATTGATGGCATGACGAAGATCGACTTTGCCGCGATCGAGGCTGCGCTGAAGGCTTGATCTTCAACGTCTGAATCCAGCCCCAATGACTGAGCCTGCCTGACACCACATGCGATTCTGAGGCTGCTGCGGCCCCTCCGCGTGACTCGCAGAGTTCCGTGCTGTGATCCACCTCTGCTGCGACTCGGTCAAGCTAAATGCAATCGTTGGTCAGGAGCTTCTATAAAACGCAGGCATAATCTTGTTATGATATCGCTGGCGTCAAACTCGGCAGATGATACGGCCTTATAGATTTACTTAAGAGTGTATGTCGTATATTAAATACGTGGCCTAAATGCTGTGCTGTGCTTTGCTTCGGATTGTTCCTGTGTCCGATTTTGGTAGTGTCTAACTATCTCAATCCTTCGCAAGTGGTGCGGGATGTTGCAAGGTGGGCGATATTTTTATAGTAAATTGGGTTTGTAAATATTTTAATTGGAAGCTAGTGTTTATGATGATGGGCGAACAAGCATCTCAGATTAATAAAGCTGCGGAACTTCGTCGTAAAAAGCTGCGCGGCAATGTGGGCAAGGCTGTTGTAGATTATGCAATGATCGAAGATGGCGACAAAATTATGGCCTGCGTAAGTGGTGGCAAAGATTCATTCGTTATGCTTGACGCTTTGCTGCACTTGCAGAGAGTTGCGCAAATAAAATTCAGTGTTGTGGCGGTTAATCTTGATCAGAAGCAACCTGGCTTTCCGGAGCATATCTTGCCTGAGTTTTTCGAGGCTAAAGGGATTGATTACTATATAATTGACAAGGATACTTATTCCGTTGTCAAGAGTAAGATCCCGGAGGGTAAGACTACTTGTTCTCTTTGCTCTAGACTCAGAAGGGGCACGCTTTATAGTTTTGCTGAGGAAATTGGGGCTACTAAATTGGCACTCGGTCATCATATGGATGACATGGTTGAAACTTTGTTTCTGAACATGTTCTTCCAGGCGCAAATGAAAGGGATGCCTCCTAAGCTTCTTAGCGATGACAAGAGAAATATAGTTATCCGGCCGCTCGCCTACTGTCGCGAGAAAGATATAGCAAAGGTCGCTGCCGATAGCGCATATCCAATCATTCCGTGCAATCTCTGCGGCTCGCAAGAGAATTTGCAGAGGAAAAAAATCAAGTCGATGATTGCGGAGTGGGATTCGGTAAATCCTGGCTGCGTAGAAAACATCTTTCACAGCTTACAAAACGTAAGTCCATCCCAGTTAGCTGATCGTAGTCTCTTCAATTTTATAGATCTATCCATTGATAGGTCGGATGCCCGACCGCCCTACGAATTCGAAGCAGCCGAGGTTTCATCATCCAGCGTTGAAGGCCGGATTGATGTCGTTCGGATTTTGTAAAGGTTCAAGGTGATTTTTCGGGGGGGGGAGAGGGTGTTTAGAGGCCAAGAAGACGCAAAATTTACTTTTTCGCATTTTTCTGTAAAGCCAGCTTTCTATTTAATTCATTTAAAATCAACAAGTTGCGATTATTCTGATGCTGTCCAGTTATGTTTTCTTAAGCTATAAGGAAAAGACAGCTACACCATGCTCGATGTGCTGCTCTATCTGCAGAAGGTCGCGCCGATCAAGTTCGAGATCGTTGCCGTGAACATGGACCAGAAGCAGCCCGGCTTTCCCGAGCATGTCCTTCCCGAATACCTTAAGTCCATCGGCGTCGAGTACCACATCATCGAGAAGGACACCTACTCGGTGGTGAAGGAGAAGATTCCGGAAGGCAAGACCACCTGCTCGCTGTGCTCACGCCTGCGCCGCGGCACACTGTACACCTTCGCCGACGAGATCGGCGCGACCAAGATGGCGCTCGGGCATCATCGCGACGACATCCTGGAAACCTTCTTCCTCAACATGTTCTACGGCGGCACGCTGAAGGCCATGCCGCCCAAGCTGCTCTCCGACGATGGCCGCAACGTAGTGATTCGCCCGCTGGCCTACTGCAACGAGGCGGACATCGAGGCGTACTCGCAGATGAAGGAGTTTCCGATCATCCCGTGCAACCTCTGTGGTTCGCAGGAGAATCTGCAGCGCCAGGTGGTCAAGGAAATGCTGCAGGAATGGGAGCGCAAGTCGCCAGGCCGCACCGAGATCATGTTCCGCGCGCTGCAGAACGTCGTGCCTTCGCAACTGGCCGACCGCAACCTGTTCGATTTCAAGAGTCTGCGTATCGACGACAGCGCCACGCCGCGCTTCGTCGATGTGATGAGCTTGTAGGCCGGGGCGGGCGGCGCTCCGCTGGGGCGCGTAGCGGCGAACCAATATAACGCCGAGGTTTGCCTGGGCGTTCGCGTGTTGGGCTTCGCGGAACTCACTCCAATCTATGTATGAACTCACTGCCACTGTGGTGCACGCCGAGAGATCTACCGGGTGCGCTGCTTGTGGTTTCGGCACACGCTTATGGCCTTTGCCCCCGATGTCGGTGGTTATCGTATGGCAATGGTTTGGATGGATCGGCGTGGCCATTGCGGGGGCATATTTACCGCCGCCTATGTGAACCACCGGCTGGAGAGCGTTGGCTCGCCATGAGCCCCTCCCAACCGGCCCTTCGGAGTCCGGAGGTGGCGTCTAGACAAAAAACTGTCGGGAGAGGTTTTTGGCGTCGTGCAGCGGGCGGCTACTAGGGACGGTGGACCACAAAAAACTCCCCTGGGAGCTCAGGGGAGTGGCTCATCGCCGACACGGGGATTTCAAACCGTGCATACCCGTGCCGCACCTGGACTCTGAGCCCTGGTGTGGCGTGGAATATCGAGCCCCATCGCGGCAAGCCCAATGCCCATGGGGGGAATTCAAATCGGTCCGCGCGCTTCGCGACGATGGGCGACGGTGTGGCCGAGGGCGGCCTCGTAGCTCAGCGTCTCCAGCTTCGGCCGGTAGTCCTTGAACGCGGCGTAGACGGTGAGCACCTTGTCCTCGGCGCTCTGGCCCTTGAAGTCCTCCTTGTCCAGCCGCAGGTCGTCGGCCAGGGTGTTCCACACCGCGCCTTCCTCGTGCGCCTGCAGCAGCAGGGTCACGCCGTCGAGCTCGGTGTACAGCGACTGGCCGAGGTTCTCCACGTAGAAGATCACCGGCGCGCCGTCGGCCAGGTCGCCGCGATAGCGTTCGATGAACAGCGGCAGGTGGGCCAGTTCGATCAGGGCCCCGGCCATCATCGCCAGTTTTCCCTGCTGCTCGAGCATGACCGCCTGCTTGACCACGGCGGTCGGTGGCAGGCGGCGGCCGGAGGCATCGGCGATCTCGCCTTCCTCGAGTACCAGGTCGCCGCGGAAGGCGTAGGTGTCCGGCTTGGTGGTCGCGCCGTTGACGCTGACGTTGCACAGCAGGTTTTGCGTTTCGTAGGTTTTCAACAGCATGGTCATGCTCTCTCGTGGGAAAAACGGGTCAGGCCACCTGCGGGGAACCTTCGGCCAGGCCGAGCAGGTCGTGCCAGTCGACCTCGACCAGTTCCAGCTGCTTGCGCAGGCAGACCTTGCGGTCCTTCGCGGTGGGCGAGGGGATCAACGCCCAGCCGGCGGGCGTGGCGGCATCGTGGATCAGGTCGCTCATCACCATGCGTTCGGTGTCGCGGTTGAACTGCATGCCGAGAAACAGGTAGCGGCGGTTCTTGCGCCGCAGTTTGAGCCAGGCGGGGATGGCGAAGCCGCCCATCAGTTCGGTGATGTAGTCGACGAAGTCGGCGTCGCTGGCGACGTAGGAGGGCGTCGGCAGCGGCGTGCCCAGCGGCTTGAACAGCACCGGCAGGTCGGGGTCGACCTCGCTCTGGTCGATGCGCCGGTAGCGGCCCTCGTCGAAACGGTAGATATCGAAGCGATAGGGGCTGGCGGCGATGCGCGCGGCGCCGACCACCAGGGTATGCGGGCGGTCGGCATAGCAGCGCTGCAGCTGGGTGTCGCGGTTGCAATCGATGATGTAGGGCAGGTTCAGCCCGGCCAGCCAGCGGTGCAGGGGCGCGGGCGTCCAGTTGTCGCCGCCGTAGGTCTGGGTCAGGAAGCGCTCGATGAAGCTGCGGCCCTTCTTGTTCTCCAGGTGCATCGCGGCGCGGGGGAACTCGTACATCAGTCGCGGCGCCATGGGTTGCCCGCCGGTCATGGCGAGGATCAGGCTTTCGCTGTCGGCCGGCAGCGGCTGGCCAGTGTCGCGGTCGACCACGCCGCGCAGCACGCCGGGGCCCAGGTAGGGCACCAGTTCGTGGGCGCTGAGGCGGGCGGCGATTTCCTTCAACGGATCGTTCACGGCAAATCTCCTGCGGCCGGGTGGGTGTGCCGGTAGCCGATCGCAATAACCGAGCCAGTTCCAGGGTGTCGCGCAAGTCCTTGATATATAGGGCGTTGGTGTCGAGATAGTTGCCGTTTTCGGAAAGTACGAAGAGTGCTGAATACGACAATTGTCATGTTCGCAACAGAGTCAGGCGAGCAAAGAAATCCCGCTCCTCAGGCGTTCGTTGTTTGTAGTCATTGCAACAGGGACGACTGTCGATTGTTAACTATCGAACTGCCGCAGATCATTTCCGATAATCAATTAAATTCAATTAAAACAGATAGATAGCTCCTCGGCTCGGCACTGGCACAAAGGCTGCTACTGCTCTGTTGCGCAGGCTTGTTCGTGCCTATAGCCCACGTCAAGTGGTAACGAAACCTGAGGAACTTAATTATGGCAATGCGTCAATGCGCTATTTACGGGAAGGGTGGAATCGGCAAGTCCACCACGACCCAGAACCTCGTGGCGGCCCTGGCCGAACTCGGCAAGAAGGTCATGATCGTCGGCTGCGACCCCAAGGCCGACTCCACTCGCCTGATCCTGCACTCCAAGGCGCAGAACACCATCATGGAAATGGCCGCCGAGGCCGGTACCGTGGAAGACCTGGAACTCGAGGACGTGCTCAAGACCGGCTACGGCGACATCAAGTGCGTCGAGTCGGGCGGTCCGGAGCCGGGTGTGGGCTGCGCCGGTCGCGGCGTGATCACCGCGATCAACTTCCTCGAAGAGGAAGGCGCCTACGAGGATGACCTGGACTTCGTCTTCTACGACGTGCTCGGCGACGTGGTCTGTGGCGGCTTCGCCATGCCCATCCGCGAGAACAAGGCCCAGGAGATCTACGTCGTCTGCTCCGGCGAGATGATGGCGATGTATGCCGCCAACAACATCTGCAAGGGCATCGTGAAGTACGCCAACTCCGGCAGCGTGCGCCTCGGCGGGCTGATCTGCAACAGCCGCAACACCGACCGCGAGGACGAGCTGATCATGGCCCTGGCCGACAAGCTGGGTTCGCAGATGATCCACTTCGTCCCGCGCGACAACGTCGTGCAGCGCGCCGAAATCCGCCGCATGACCGTCATCGAGTACGACCCCGCCGCCAAGCAGGCCGACGAGTACCGGACCCTGGCGAAGAAGATCGTCGAGAACAAGAAACTGGTCATCCCCACCCCGATCAGCATGGACGAGCTAGAAGCCCTGCTCATGGAGTTCGGGATCATGGACGAGGAAGACATGAGCATCGTCGGCAAGACCGCCGCCGAGGAAGTCGTTGCCTGATCGCTTCAGCAGAACGGGGCAGGGCGGATGGGCCCTGCCGGGGTGTCGCACCGTGCCCGGCACGGTGCGGTGCGCCCGTGACCCGCACATGAACGCAAGAGGAGGTCAATCATGACCGGTATGTCCCGCGAAGAGGTGGAATCCCTCATCCAGGAAGTCCTGGAAGTCTATCCGGAGAAGGCCCGCAAGGACCGCGCCAAGCACTTGTCGCCCAACGACCCGGCGCTTGAGCAATCGAAGAAGTGCATCACCTCCAACAAGAAGTCCCAGCCGGGGCTGATGACCATCCGTGGCTGCGCCTACGCCGGCTCGAAGGGTGTGGTCTGGGGGCCGATCAAGGACATGATCCACATTTCCCACGGGCCGGTGGGCTGTGGCCAGTACTCGCGCGCCGGGCGGCGCAACTACTACATCGGCACCACCGGTGTGAACGCCTTCGTCACCATGAACTTCACCTCGGATTTCCAGGAGAAGGACATCGTCTTCGGCGGCGACAAGAAGCTGGCCAAGCTGATCGACGAGATCGAGACGCTGTTCCCGCTGAACAAGGGCATCTCCGTGCAGTCCGAATGCCCCATCGGCCTGATCGGCGACGATATCGAGGCGGTCGCCAAGAAGAAGGCCGCCGAGCACGAGACCACCGTGGTGCCGGTGCGTTGCGAAGGCTTCCGCGGGGTGTCGCAGTCCCTCGGCCACCATATCGCCAACGACGCCATCCGCGACTGGGTGCTGGACAAGCGTGACGACGACACCAGCTTCGAGACCACGCCCTACGACGTCTCCATCATCGGCGACTACAACATCGGCGGCGATGCCTGGTCCTCGCGCATCCTGCTCGAGGAAATGGGCCTGCGCGTGGTGGCGCAGTGGTCCGGCGACGGCACGATTTCCGAGATGGAGCTGACGCCCAAGGTCAAGCTCAACCTGGTGCACTGCTACCGCTCGATGAACTACATCTCGCGGCACATGGAAGAGAAGTACGGCATCCCGTGGATGGAGTACAACTTCTTCGGCCCGACCAAGACCGCCGAGTCGCTACGGGCCATCGCCGAGCATTTCGACGACAGCATCAAGGCCAAGTGCGAGCAAGTGATCGCCAAGTACCAGCCGGAGTGGGAGGCGGTGATCGCCAAGTACCGCCCGCGCCTGGAAGGCAAGCGCGTGATGCTCTACGTCGGCGGCCTGCGTCCGCGCCACGTGATCGGCGCCTACGAGGACCTGGGCATGGAAGTGGTCGGCACCGGCTACGAGTTCGGCCACAACGACGACTACGACCGCACCCTCAAGGAAATGGGCAACGCCACGCTGCTCTACGACGACGTCACCGGCTACGAGTTCGAGGAGTTCGTCAAGCGCATCAAGCCCGACCTGATCGGCTCCGGCATCAAGGAAAAGTACATCTTCCAGAAGATGGGCATTCCCTTCCGGCAGATGCACTCCTGGGATTATTCCGGCCCGTACCACGGTTTCGACGGCTTCGCCATCTTCGCCCGTGACATGGACATGACCCTGAACAACCCGTGCTGGAAGAAGCTGCAGGCGCCCTGGCAGAAGGCCGAGGAATCGGCCGAGAAGGTCGCCGCCAGCGCCTGATGGTCCGCAGTCGTACGCAACGTCCGCGGCGGCCGGCGCAGGCCGGTCGCCGCCGATATCCGTGATCGCCGTTCACAGATGAGTGAGGCGAAGGAGAGAGTCATGAGCCAGCAAGTCGATAACATCAAACCCAGCTACCCGCTGTTCCGCGACGAAGAGTACAAGGACATGCTCGCGCGCAAGCGCGACGCCTTCGAAGAGAAGCATCCGCAGGACAAGATCGACGAAGTCTTCCAGTGGACCACCACCCAGGAGTACCAGGAACTCAACTTCCAGCGCGAAGCCCTGACCGTCAACCCGGCCAAGGCCTGCCAGCCGCTGGGCTCGGTGCTCTGCGCCCTGGGCTTCGAGAAGACCATGCCCTACGTGCACGGCTCGCAAGGGTGCGTGGCCTACTTCCGCACCTACTTCAACCGCCACTTCAAGGAGCCGGTGTCCTGCGTGTCCGACTCGATGACCGAGGACGCGGCGGTGTTCGGCGGCCAGCAGAACATGAAGGACGGCCTGGCCAACTGCAAGGCCACCTACAAGCCGGACATGATCGCCGTGTCCACCACCTGCATGGCCGAGGTCATCGGCGACGACCTCAACGCCTTCATCAACAACTCGAAGAAGGAGGGCTTCATCCCCGAGGACTACCCGGTCCCCTATGCCCACACCCCGAGCTTCGTCGGCAGCCACGTCACCGGCTGGGACAACATGTTCGAGGGCATCGCCCGCTACTTCACCCTCAATCACATGGACGACAAGGTGGTCGGTAGCAACCACAAGATCAACGTCGTTCCCGGCTTCGAGACCTACTTGGGCAACTTCCGCGTGATCAAGCGCATGCTCAAGGAAATGGACGTCGGCTACAGCCTGCTCTCCGATCCGGAAGAAGTGCTCGATACCCCGGCCGACGGCCAGTTCCGCATGTATTCGGGCGGCACCACCCAGGACGAGATCAAGGACGCGCCCAATGCCCTGAACACCCTGCTGCTGCAACCCTGGCAACTGGAGAAGACCCGCAAGTTCGTCGACGGCACCTGGAAGCACGAGACGCCCAGGCTGAGCATCCCCATGGGCCTGGACTGGACCGACGAGTTCCTGATGAAGGTCAGCGAGATCAGCGGCCAGCCGATCCCCGAAAGCCTGGCCAAGGAGCGCGGCCGCCTGGTCGACATGATGACCGACTCGCACACCTGGCTGCACGGCAAGCGCTTCGCGCTGTGGGGCGATCCGGACTTCGTCATGGGCATGGCCAAGTTCCTCCTGGAACTGGGCGCCGAGCCGGTGCACATCCTCGCCCACAACGGCAACAAGCGCTGGAAGAAGGCCATGGACGCGATCCTGGAGTCCTCGCCCTACGGCAAGAACTGCACCGTGTACATCGGCAAGGACCTCTGGCACATGCGCTCGCTGGTGTTCACCGACAAGCCGGACTTCATGATCGGCAACAGCTACGGCAAGTTCATCCAGCGCGACACGCTGCACAAGGGCAAGGAATTCGAGGTGCCGCTGATCCGTCTCGGCTTCCCGATCTTCGACCGCCACCACCTGCATCGCCAGACCACCCTCGGCTACGAAGGCGCCATGCAGATGCTGACCACCCTCGTCAACGCCGTGCTCGAGCGCCTCGACGACGAGACCCGTGGCATGCAGACCACCGACTACAACTACGACCTGGTCCGTTGACCGCGAGCGGGGAGGGCGACCTCCCCATCCTGGCCGGCCGGCGCACCGCAATGGTCGTCGGCCGGCCAGCCCCATTTTCAGGAAGCCTCCCATGCCCAGTGTCATGATCAGCCGCAACAAGAATGGCCAGCTGACCTTCTACATCGCCAAGAAGGACCAGGAAGAAATCGTCGTCAGCCTGGAACACGACAGTCCCGAGCGCTGGGGCGGCGAAGTCGCCCTGGCCGATGGCTCCAGCTACTACCTCGAACCCCTCTCGGCGCCGCCGAAACTGCCGATCACCCTGCGCGCCAAGCGGGCCGGCGAGGGCTGAGCGATGGCGCCCAGCAACGGACGGGCTCCGCTGCCGGCTCACCTGGCCCTGCGCATCGCCCTGGCGGCGCGCGAGCTGAACGGCGTGGATACCGCGCAACTGCTGCGCACCCTGCTCAGCGTCACCGGCGAGCCGATCACCGAGGCGCGCCTGGCCAGGCTGCGCCTCAACCGCCTGCGCAACCGCCTGCTGAACACCCTCGATGGATCGCCGCCAGCGCTCAGCGAACGGCAACTGCAACGTGCGCTCGGCCTGCTCAAGGGGCGCGGCGTGCGGATGCCCGAGGAACCGTTGCCGGTCGTCGAGCCCTACCAGGAAGGCGAACTGCCGGATTCGGTCCGCATCGCCTGCAGCTCCGACGGCGGCGAACGTCTGGACGGCAGCTTCGGCAGCTGCGCGCGCTTTCTCGTCTACCAGATCTCGCCGAGCGCCAGCCGCCTGGTCGCCCTGCGCGAGCCGGGGCCGGTCGCGCCCCACGAGGATCGCCATGCCCGCCGCGCCGAACTGCTGCACGACTGCCAACTGCTCTACACCCTGAGCATCGGCGGGCCGGCGGCGGCCAAGGTGATTCGCGTCGGCACCCACCCGGTCAAGGTCATGCGGCCGATACCGGCCCGCGAGGTCGTCGAGGAACTGCAACAGGTACTGGCCACCGCGCCGCCGCCCTGGCTGGCCAAGGCCATGGGCGGCGAACCGCTGGGCCGCCGCGACGCTTCGATCGACGAAAGAGAGGACACCCCATGATCAGCCAGACCCAGCTCGAGGACGTCATCCGCCAGGCCGAAAGCGCCCCGCTCGACGCAACGCTGCTCGCCAGCCTGCGCAGCGCCCACCCCGGCGTGCACTTCACCTGCTGCATGGACGACGACGTGACGGTCAATGCCAGGCCCATCGCCGAGCGGCCGGGATTCAACGTCTACCTGGTCAACTCCAGCCAGCACTGCTCGGTGCTGAGCAACGACCTGGACGCCGCCTCGGGCATCGTCCTGGCCGAAGTCATCGCCGACTGAGCGTGCCCATGCACAACGATGGTGGCGAGGACATCACTCCCCTGGCGGACTGCCGCGACTGCAGCTTTCGCGGCGACCTGCTGCCCAGCGGCCGCTGCACGCCGGGCGACCGCTGCGTGGCGATCCACAGCGGCCGGCAGATCGACCGTTTCTTCCGGCAGAATCCGCAGCTGGCCGTGCACTACCTGGCCGATCCGTTCTGGGAGCGACGCGCCATCGCCGTGCGCTACGCCCCGGTGGAGGCGCTGCTGCCGATGATCCACGACGTCGACGAAGCGGTGCGCCGTGCCGTCGCCTACCGCCTGCCGCGCGAGCGCCTGGGCGAACTCATGCGCGACCCGGATCGGGAAGTGCGCATCACCGTCGCCGACCGCCTGCCGGCCGAGCAACTGGAGCGGATGGCTGCCGACCCGGATTACCTGGTGCGCGCCTACGTGGTCCAGCGCATCGCCCTGGGGCGGCTGTTCCGCTTCATCCGCGACGAGGACCGCCAGGTGCGCAAGTTCGTCGCCCAGCGCCTGCCCGAGGAAAGCCTCGGGTTGATGGTCACCGACCCCGAACCGGAAGTCCGCCGCCTGGTCGCCGCGCGCCTGCATGGCGAGGACGTGCTGGAAATGCTCCACGACCCCGACTGGACGGTACGCCTGGCCGCCGTGGAAAACGCCCCGCTCGACGCCCTGCGCGAGCTGAACGAAGACGATCCCGAAGTCCGGAGCGCGATCGAAGAGCGATTGGGTAGGTTGGGTTGAGGTAGGTTGGGTGGGGCCGCCGAGGTTGAGCTCCGCGAAGCCCAACGAGCGAGGCATCGGGTAACGCAATCGTTACGGCGTTGAGCTTCGGCACGTCGGATATTCGCCTTGGCCCCGGCGTGATGTTGGGCTTCGCCGCTTCGCGGCTCAGCGGAGCGCCGCCCGACCCAACCTACGTGCCTCCAGACGGCGCGCTCACGTTTGCGTCGGCGCGACAACGGAATCGCCTCGTATGCGGGCAGGCGACGGGAGAAGCTGCTCTTGATCAACGCCCAGCGCAGCGGGTAGTCGGCATCGCCCTCGGGCAGTCGCCATACGGCGTGCAGGTGATCCGGCAACACCACCTGCGCGACGATCTCGAACGGATGTCGGGCCTTGGCCAGGCGAAAGGCGGCGCGAAGCGCGTCGATATGCTCGGTGAGCAGGCACTGGCTGTGATCGGCCAGCCCGAGGGTGAAAAAGAACGTGCCGCCCGGCACGAAAGCGCGTCGATAGTGCATCTCATCGTCCTTGATGAATTGGCTTGGCGAAATATAGGGCAACTCGTTAGGGTCTGTTGCCGTTTCATCGCGAGCCGCGTTGCTGCGAGAAATAGCCCCCGGTTAGGCGCAGGACGCAGGTAATGGTCATTCCCTTGCCAAGTCCTGCAACGACAGCGGGGGCTATTTCCCGCGCAACCCGAAGGGCCGGGCCTGTTTTACCGCGATGCGGCGTTACTCGATGGCTCATTTAGGCGACTAAACTTCGCATCTCGTGCCTTGCCTCGCGGTAAAACAGGCTCCGGCGCGGCCGCGAATGAAACGGCAACAGACCCTAGCGAAAAATGTAATCCCGATCGGTCGGCTGGTGGTTGTAGGTTGGGTTGAGCGAAGCGAAGCCCAACGTGCGCGGCGTCCGGCACGGATTCGTCACGGCGTTGCGCTTTTGGACGTTCCGGAGATTCACCTTGGCCTCGGAGCGATGTTGGGCTTCGCCGCTGCACGGCTCAGCGGATCGCCGCCCGACCCAACCTACGGTCACCTGCCGAATCCTTTGTTGCGAACCCGACATCCGGAGATGTTTGCGACAATCCGATTTCAATGAAATCCTTTAAAAATCAATAAATTGCTTTTTGGTACAGGCATTGCACCCACCTCGTTGCGCATGACCACGACGACCGGAGGGTGCGATGAAAGCCAAGGACATTGCCGAGCTGCTCGACGAGCCCGCCTGCACGCACAACAAGAAGGAGAAGTCCGGCTGCGCCAAGCCGACGCCGGGCGCCACCGATGGTGGCTGCGCCTTCGACGGCGCGCAGATCGCGCTGCTGCCGATCGCCGACGTGGCGCACATCGTCCATGGGCCGATCGCCTGCGCCGGCAGTTCCTGGGACAACCGCGGGACCCGCTCCAGCGGCCCGCAGTTGTACCGCATCGGCATGACCACCGATCTCTCCGAGCAGGACGTGATCATGGGGCGCGCCGAGAAGCGCTTGTTCCACGCCATCCGCCAGGCGGTGGAGAGCTACGCGCCTCCGGCGGTGTTCGTCTACAACACCTGCGTGCCGGCGCTGATCGGCGACGACCTCGATGCCGTGTGCAAGGCCGCCAGCGAACATTTCGCCACCCCGGTGGTGCCGGTGGACGGCGCCGGCTTCTACGGCACCAAGAACCTCGGCAACCGCATCGCCGGCGATGCCATGGTCAAGCACGTGATCGGCACCCGCGAGCCCGACCCGCTGCCGGCCGGCAGCGCGCGCGCCGGCATCCGCGTGCACGACGTCAACCTGATCGGTGAATACAACATCGCCGGCGAGTTCTGGCACGTGCTGCCGCTGCTCGACGAGCTGGGCCTGCGCGTGCTCTGCACGCTGTCGGGCGATGCGCGTTTTCGCGAGGTGCAGAGCATGCACCGCGCCGAGGTGAACATGATGGTCTGCTCCAAGGCCATGCTCAACGTCGCGCGCAAGCTGCAGGAGCGCTTCGGCACGCCCTGGTTCGAGGGCAGCTTCTACGGCATTACCGACACCTCGCAGGCGCTGCGCGACTTCGCCCGGCTGATCGGCGACGCCGACCTCGCCGCACGCACCGAAGCGCTGATCGCGCGCGAGGAAGCGAAGATTCGCGCGGCGCTGGAGCCCTGGCGCGAACGCCTGGCCGGCAAGCGCGTGCTGCTCTACACCGGCGGGGTCAAGTCCTGGTCGGTGATCTCCGCGCTGCAGGACCTGGGCATGAAGGTGGTCGCCACCGGCACCAAGAAATCCACCGAGGAGGACAAGGCGCGCATCCGCGAGCTGATGGGCGACGACGTCAAGATGCTCGACGAGGGCAACCCGCGCGCGCTGTTGCGCACGGTGGAGG
The DNA here is from genome assembly GCF_041381355.1 of Pseudomonas sp. LM13. Taxonomy (NCBI): domain Bacteria; kingdom Pseudomonadati; phylum Pseudomonadota; class Gammaproteobacteria; order Pseudomonadales; family Pseudomonadaceae; genus Pseudomonas; species Pseudomonas sp. LM13. The sequence goes on along the minus strand of NZ_JACBXH010000016.1, from coordinate 73,765 downwards.
AATACCGCGCCGACATCCTCATCGCCGGCGGTCGCAACATGTACACCGCGCTCAAGGGGCGCATTCCCTTCCTCGACATCAACCAGGAACGCGAATTCGGCTATGCCGGCTACGACGGCATGCGGGAACTGGTGCGCCAGCTGTGCCTGACCCTCGAGAGCCCGGTGTGGCAGGCGGTGCGCCAGCCGGCGCCGTGGGAGCGGCGCGCCGTGCCGGCCGAGGCGCCGGCTCCCGTGCTGGCGAACGCCTGAGGAGAACGTGATGGCGCAGATCATCAATCGCAACAAGGCGCTGGCGGTCAGCCCGCTGAAGGCCAGCCAGACCATGGGCGCCGCACTGGCCTTCCTCGGCCTGGCGCGCAGCATGCCGTTGCTGCACGGTTCGCAGGGCTGCACGGCGTTCGCCAAGGTGTTCTTCGTCCGGCACTTCCGCGAGCCGGTGCCGTTGCAGACCACGGCGATGGACCAGGTCAGCTCGGTGATGGGCGCCGACGAGAACGTGGTCGAGGCGCTGCGCACCATTTGCGACAAGCAGCATCCAGCGGTGATCGGCCTGCTCAGCACCGCGCTGGCGGAGACCCAGGGCTGCGACCTGCACAGCGCCGTGCATCAGTTCCGCCGCGAATATCCCGAGTACGGCGACGTGGCCGTGGTGTCGGTGAACAGCCCGGACTTCAGTGGCTGCTTCGAAAGCGGCTTCGCCGCCGCGCTCAAGGCGATGATCGAGGCGCTGGTGCCCGAGCGCCGCGACCAGGTCGGCCTGCGGCCGCGCCAGGTCAACGTGCTGTGCAGCGCCAGCCTGACACCCGGCGACCTGGAATTCGTCGCCGAGAGCATCGAGAGCTTCGGCCTGCGGCCGTTGCTGATCCCCGACCTGTCCGGCTCGCTGGACGGCCATCTCGACGAGGCGGCCTTCAACCCGCTGACCACCGGCGGGCTGACCCTCGACGAGCTGGCCAGCGCCGGGCAGAGCGCCGCCACCCTGGTGGTCGGCCAGAGCCTGGCCGCCGCCGCCGATGCGCTGGCCGCCCGCAGCGGCGTGCCGGACCGGCGTTTCGGTTTGCTGCTGGGCCTGGAAGCGGTGGATGCCTGGCTGATGGCGCTGAGCGAGATCAGCGGCAACCCGGTGCCGGAGCGCTGGCAGCGCCAGCGCCGGCAGCTGCAGGACGCCATGCTCGATACCCATTTCATGCTCGGCGACGCGCGCCTGGGTATCGCCGCCGATCCCGACCTGTTGCTCGGTTTCGACGCCCTGGCGCGCGGCATGGGCGCGCAGCTGGTGGCCGCGGTGGTGCCGGCGCGCGCCCCGGCGCTGGCCGATGCGCCGCTGGCGCGCATCCAGGTCGGCGACCTGGAGGATCTGGAGCAGGCCGCCCGCGACGGCGGTGCCCAACTGCTGCTCGGCAACAGCCACGCCCTGGCCAGTGCCGGCCGCCTGGGCGTCCCGCTGCTGCGCGTGGGCTTTCCGCAGTACGACCTGCTGGGCGGCTTCCAGCGCTGCTGGAGCGGCTACCGGGCCAGTGCGCAGGCGCTGTTCGACTTGGCCAACCTGCTCACCGAACACCATCAGGGTATCGCGCCGTATCGCTCGATCTATGCGCAGAAACCCGCCTCCGACCATTCGCAATGGAGTCACTGAGCCATGGCCAGCCCCATCCGACAACTGCAGGTACTCGACGGCGAGAACGACGGCACGCTGCTCAAGGTGGCCTTCGCCTCGTCCGATCGGCGCACGGTCGACCAGCATTTCGGCTCGTCGCGGTCGTTCGTGTTCTACGGCATCGACCCCGAGCGGGCCGAGCTGCAATCGGTGGTGGAGTTCGGCGAGCTCGACCAGGACGGCAACGAGGACAAGCTGGCGGCCAAGCTGGAACTGCTCGACGGCTGCATCGCGGTGTATTGCCGCGCCTGCGGCGCTTCGGCGGTACGCCAGCTGCTGGCGATCGGCGTGCAGCCGGTCAAGGTCAGTGAGGCCGAGAGCATCGCCGAACTGATCGAAACGCTGCAGGCCGAGCTGCGCGAAGGCCCTTCGGCCTGGCTGGCCAAGGCGATCCGGCGCACCCGTGGCACGCCGGACCAGCAACGTTTCGAGGCCATGGCCGGCGAGGCCTGGGACGAATAGCCCGACACCCGCAATCGAGGACAGCGTTATGTATGCAGAAGAACAACAGGCGGTCGTGCGCGACGACGACCCGGCCCTGCAGGACCCGGTGATCAAGCAGATGGTGGTGCAACTGCGTGCCATGGACAGCTACGGCACCTACGACACCTGGAGCGACGCGCGGGTGCTCGACCCGCTGGTGCTGACCCGCGAGCGGCGCCGGGCGATCCCCATCGTCGGTGATCCGGACGAGGTCACCCTGTCGCGGGTCAAGGCCTTCTACAACGCCCTGGCGCAGATGATCGAGCGCGAGACCGGGCTGCTCGCGGTACCGGTGATCAACATCACCCACGAGGGCTTCGGCCGCGCGCTGATCCTGGTCGGCAAGCTGGTGGCGCTGGACAAGACCCTGCGCGACGTCCACCGCTTCGGCTTCGAATCGCTCGAGGCGCTGTCGCTCGACGCGCAGAAGCTGCTGGGCAAGGCGACCGCGCTGGTCGCCGAGCACCGTGCGGTCGCCGAGTTGTAAGGGGAGGCGAGCCGATGACCGAAGAGGAACTCAAGGCGTTGAAGAAGGAAGTCAGCCAGAAGAAGCGCATCGCCACCGAATGGGCGTCGCAGATCCACGATCTGGTCGAGGACCGGCTGCTGATCGATTACCGGCAATTGCCGGAACTGGCGACGCAGGCGCACCAGGCCTGCCTCGACTGGGCCGAGGCCAACGCCCGGCTGGAAGCGGCCGGCAACGCCTGACCCCCAATACAGAGCGGGCCTGAGCCCGCCGTATCCCTAACCGTAGGCCGCCGCCATGCCATTGGCGGGCAGGAGATGACAGATGGAAGCAGTGATAACCGGGCGTACGCGCGGTGGCGCCGAATGGGTGCCGCAGTTCGTCACCGCCGTCGATGCGCAGAAGTGCATCGGTTGCGGGCGTTGCTACAAGGTGTGCCCGCGCGACGTGTTCGAGCTGGTGGAGCGCTCCGGCATGGTGGACGAAGACGACGACCTCTACGACGAGGACGACGAGATGATGGTCATGGCCATCGCCGACGGCCTCGACTGCATCGGCTGCAAGGCCTGTGCGGCGGTCTGCCCGAAACAATGCCATACCCATCAGGCCCTGGCCGGTTGAGGAGCTGCTGACATGCCAAGACCCGACTACCACATCTTCCTCTGCCTGCAGCGCCGCGCCGAGGGGCACCCGCGCGGCAGTTGCGCTGCGAAGGGCGGCGAAGCCCTGTTCGACGCCTTCTCCCAGGCCCTGATCCGGCGCAACCTGATCGGCCGCATCGCCTTGACCGGCACCGGCTGCCTGGGGCCCTGCCAGGCCGGTGCCAATGTGCTGATCTACCCGGGCGCATTGATGTACAGCTGGGTGGAGCCGGCGGACGCCGACACCATCCTCACGCATCTGCTCGAAGGCGAGCCCTTCGCCGACAAGCTCACCCCCGCGGAGCTCTGGTGAGGCATGGGTGAGGTGCTGTTGCTGGAGCCCGAACGGGCGTTCTTTTCCGACCGTACGCCGACCGGGCTGCGCTACCTGCTGAACAGCGCGCGCGGCCTCGAGCATCCGGCGGCGGTCGAAGCCCTGCTGTTGGAGGCCCGGCGGCGCTGGAGCGAGGAGCCGGACGCACATGTCGGCCTGTACAAGTTCTACTTTCTCCAGGCCCGCTACGCGGAGGCCGAAGCCGCCGTATGGGAAGCCCTGCGGCGGGCCGCGGCCTGTGCCGGCTTCAGCCGCAACTACCGGCGCCTGCACCCTGCCAGCGCCGATTGGCAGACGCGCCGCGGTGCCGAGCGGCTGTATCTGTTCAGCCTCAAGGCGCTGGGCGTGATCCGCCTGCGCCGTGGCAAGGTGGACAACGCGCGGCGGGTGCTGGAGAAGCTGCTGGAGCTCGATCCGGGCAACGAGATCGGCGGCGAGGCGTTCCTGCAGATCGCCCGCGCCTTCGAGGAGGAAAACTGATGGCGCCATCGTTCGAAGCACGCCTGCAGGCGGCACGGCCGCTGTTCGGCGAAATCCAGCGCGCGCTGCAGGATTGCCTGCAGCGTTCGGCCATCCGCCTGCAACTGCCCGACGAGTGTGAACCGTCGCGCAGCGAAGTGCGGGTCGACCCGTTCGATCGCAGCGAATGCTTCTACAGCGAATGGCGCAGCGCCCAGGGCGATTTCCTCGGCAGCATGCAGATCAACGGCGACGGTCAGGTCTACGCCGAATTCGACGTGCTGCTGGCGCACCCGCACAAGCCGGCCTGGATGGTGGAAGCCGTTGCCGCCTGGGGTTGGCCGGGGGCGCTGAAAAGCGAGTTGCGTCTGCTGCCGGCGCTCGATCATGAATGAGCTCTATGACTGGCTGCTGGCCAGCGCCGCGCAGGCGCGGACTGTCGAACATCTGTGCCTGGGGTTGAACTGGACGCTGGCCGAAGTCGACGGCAACCAGGGCTTCGCCTTCAGCCCGCGCCAGGTGCCGCGCACGCTCGGCTGGTCGGGCACGCTTGCCGGCCAGGGCAACGCCGCGCTGCTGCCCTGGCTGCTGTCATGGAACAGCGCCGAAGCCGCGATCGGCCTGGCTGTGCTCAACGCCAGCGTGAACACGGCGGCGGGCTGCCAGCGCGAGGCGCAGGCACTGCGCACGGAGGCACCGGGGCATCTGCAGGTATTCGCACATTTCCGCCCACGGCTGGCAGGCCAGCGGGTCGTGGTGATCGGCCATTATCCCGGCCTCGAACGGCTCTGGCAGGACCAGCCCTATCAATGCCTGGAGCGCCATCTGCAGGAGGGCGACCTGCCCGATTGCGCCGCCGAGTACCTGCTGCCCGAGGCCGACTGGGTGTTCGTCAGCGCCAGCAGCATCGCCAACAAGACCTTGCCGCGCCTGCTCGAGCTGTCGCGCCAGGCACAGGTGGTGCTGATGGGGCCGAGCCTGCCCTGGCTGGATGGCTGGCGGCGCTTCGGCGTGGATTACCTGGCCGGGGTTCGCGTGGCCGACCCCGCCAGGGTGCGGCGGGTGATTGCCGAGGGGGGTGGCACGCGCCTGTTCGCCGGGCCGGTGGAGTATGCATTGATGGCGCTCGGCGGATGAGCACGTTACCGGCGAGCGGCCGGCTGGAGTGGCGTGTGCTGGTCTGCCACAAGCACCCGGTCAGCGCGCGCCTGCGCTTCCTCGTGCCGCAACGTGGCGGGGTCGTGCTGCCGCAACCCCTCCCCAGGCTCGCGGTCTTCGCCGAGGCTCCGGCGCAGGGCGACCCTCTGATCCATCCGGCGCATGCGCTGCGCAGCCTGCAGCGTGAACTGGGCGTCGAGAAACCGCTGGAACTGGTGGGTGATTATCGGGTCGGCCTCGAAGTCGCGGGCGCGGTTCTGCCGGTGTTTCTCGCCGCGCTCGATGGGCATGAGCCGTGTTCGGCAGTCATCGGGACCCGTTGGATCGAGCTGACCCAGAGCATCGGCATGCCCTGGCTGGATCGCGAACTGCTCAGGCGGGCCTATGAGGTGCTGATCGGGTGAAGCGAAAACGCGAGGATGAAGGACTTCTGGTCGGGGCACGAAGCGGAGAAGCCCAGCGAGACGCCGGGCTTTCGGCTACCTTGGCATATCAGGCGCGCAGCAGTGCCTTGGCCATCTTCGGCGACAGCTGGGCTTCGCTGAACTGTGGCTCGTTCGGCGGGTAGAGCAGGTCCTCGATGATGCTGTAGCCGTGTTCCTTGCCGAGGGCGATCACGTCGCGGACCTTTTCACAGGCCTTGAGTTTTTCGCCGAGCGCCGGGTCGTTCAGGGCTTGGCTCGAGAAGGCTTGGATTTCCTTGATGGACATAGGGTTCTCTCTGTTGCGATGACTGGAACCAGCGCCGAACGGCTGGCAAGGCATGCCATAGCAACATCGATGCCTGAGATCATTCCATTGAATATCAATGGCTTATGGAGTTTGGGCCGGCTGCCGATTGTCGTATTGGCGACAATCGGACAACAGCCGGGTTCAACCTGGCAGGGCCACGGCCTTGATCTGTGCCCACAGCGGCAGCCCGGTAGCGGATGCCCACGAAACTGAGGATGATGGTTCCATTGGCCACGATTTCCTCGAAGGGAATCGCCTGGGAGCGGAACAGCAAGGCGGAGGCCACCACGACCAGGCTCATGGACTTGTTCAGAATCACCGCAGCAAGCGCCGTGAAGCCAAACAAACCGATCAGCAGCGGTAAGCGGAATTCGGCGCCGCCCAGTCCGATCAGCCCTCCCAGAACGCCGATGGAAGCCCGCTGAGTGCGGCGAGTGCGAGTCGTGGTGTGTCAATGGATGCGCTGGGCATCGCTGATTTCCTTTTTTGACGTTCGGTTTGGCAGCCAGGCGGCGCTGGCTCCGTTGAGATACGGCGGAGTCATCGCTATGAGGCCGCTGGGTTGGAGGCGGAATAGGCTGTCCTGCTCGCTCATCCCAGTAGTGCGACAGCCTTGATCTGTGCCCAGAGATCCTTGCCAGGTGTGATTCCCAATTGGGTTGCGGAGCGCAGGGTGATGCGTGCCAGAAGCGGAGTGCCGCCGGCGTTGAGCCGGACCAGTACATGCGCCGGAGTGTCCGCCGCCGCCACTTCGCACACGGTCGCGGGCAGGATATTGCTGATGCTGGTATTGCCGTGGTGTTCGGTTGCCAGGCTGACGTCGCGGGCATGCACGCGAAAGCGCAGGCGCTGGCCGAGCGCTTCCGGCCGCTGTGCCACCAACACTTCGCCGCCGGGGAAAGCCAGTCGGGTCAGATGATAGGTGTCGTCGTGCCCGGCCACCACCGATTCGACCACCACGCCGGCGTCCTCGCCGAGGGCGGTGGGCAGGTCCAGTCGTGCCAGGGTTTCGCGCAGGCCGCCGGCGGCTACCGCCCGGCCCTGGTCGAGCAGCACCACGTGATCGGCCAGCCGCGCCACTTCGTCCGGCGAATGGCTGACGTAGAGCACCGGGATGTCGAGTTCGTCGTGCAGGCGTTCCAGATAGGGCAGGATTTCGTTCTTGCGCTTGAGGTCCAGCGCCGCCAGCGGTTCGTCCATCAGCAGCAGGCGCGGGCTGGTGAGTAGGGCGCGGGCGATGCCGACGCGCTGGCGTTCACCCCCGGACAGGCGTCCCGGCAGGCGCTCCAGCAGGTGTTCGATGCCCAGCAGCGCCACTACATGATCCCAGTCTACCCGGCGTTGCGCGGCGTTGACCCGGCGCATGCCGTATTCCAGGTTGCGCCGTGCCGAGAGGTGCGGAAACAGGCTGGCTTCCTGGAACACGTAGCCCAGGGCGCGCTTGTGCGTCGGGACGAAGAGCCCCGTCGCGCTGTCCTGCCAGCATTCGCCGTTGACTTCCAGGTACGCCTCGCCGGCGCGCTCCAGGCCGGCGACGCAGCGCAGGCAGGTGGTCTTGCCCGAGCCCGAGTGGCCGAACAGCGCCGTCACGCCGCGGCCAGGCAGGGCGAGGTCGACGTCCAGTTCGAATCCGGACCAGGCCAGGCGGAAGCGGGCGCGGATCTGTCCGGTGGTTGGTGAGTCGTTCATGCACGAATCCCTTCAATTGAGCCCGGGCTTGACACGACGGCTGGAGTAGAGCGCCAGCAGCACGCAGAAGGAGAACACCAGCATGCCACCGGCCAGCCAGTGGGCCTGGGGGTACTCCATGGCCTCGACGTGATCGAAGATCTGTACCGAGACCGTGCGGGTGACACCGGGGATGTTGCCGCCGATCATCAATACCACGCCGAACTCGCCGACGGTATGGGCGAAGCCGAGGATCGAGGCGGTGACGAAGCCCGGCCTGGCCAGCGGCAGCACTACGCTGAAGAAAGTGTCCCAGGGACTGGCGCGCAGGGTGGCGGCCACCTCCAGCGGGCGCTCGCCGATGGCCTCGAAGGCGTTCTGCAGCGGTTGCACGACGAAGGGCATGGAATAGAACACCGAGCCCACCACCAGCCCGGCGAAGGTGAAGGGCAGCAGGCCCAGGCCGAGGCTCTGGGTCAATTCGCCCACCGGGCCGTGCGGGCCCATGGTGACCAGTAGGTAGAAACCGAGCACCGTGGGTGGCAGCACCAGTGGCATAGCCACCATCGCGCCGACCGGCCCCTTGAGCCGCGACCGCGTGCGCGCCAGCCACCAGGCGATGGGTGTGCCGATGAGCAGCAACAGCAGCGTGGTCAGCGAGGCCAGCTCCAGCGTGAGGCGGATGGCGGCGATATCGTGGGCGGATAGCGGCATGGCTCAGTTCTGGTAGCCGTACGCGGTGATCACCTTGGCCGCCTGCGGCCCTTTCAGGTAGTCGACCAGCGCCTGGGCGGCCGGGTTGTCGACGCCTTTCTTCAGGATCACCGCATCCTGGCGGATCGGTTCGTACAGGGTGTCCGGCACCACCCAGGCGGAGCCCCCGGTGATCTCGCCATCCTTGTACACCTGGGACAGGGCGACGAAGCCCAGCTCGGCGTTGCCGGTGGCGACGAACTGATAGGCCTGGGTGATGTTGCCACCCTCGACGAGCTTCGGCCGGACGCTCTCGCTCAGGCCGAACTTGTCCAGCACCTGGGTGGCGGCCAGGCCGTAGGGGGCGGTCTTCGGGTTGGCGATGGACAGGTGCTTGAAGTCGTTCTTCTTCAGTACGGCGCCCTGTTCGTCGACGTAGCCGGGTTGCGCCGACCAGAGCACCAGCTTGCCGATGGCGTAGGTGAAGCGCGAGCCGGGGACGATTTCGCCTTCGCTTTCCAGCTTCGCCGGCGTGCTGTCGTCGGCGGAGAGAAAGACTTCGAAAGGCGCGCCGTTCTTGATCTGGGTGTAGAGGCCGCCGGTGGGGCCGAGCGAGGTTACCACCTTGTGGCCGGTTTCCTTCTCGAAGGCCTCGGCGATTTCCTTGATCGGCGCGGTGAAGTTGGCTGCCACGGCGATGGTCACTTCGGCGGCCTGGGTCGAACAGGCCAGCAGGCCGACGCCCAGGGCGACGAACAGGCGGGAAAGGCTATTCATGGTCACACTCCTTACTGTTGGGATGATCTCGGGGCGCAGGTCAGCCTTGTTGCCGGCTTCATTCGTAGACGGCCAGGATTACGCTGGACGCCTTGAAGAAGGCGCCGACCGGGGTTCCCGGCGCCAGCTCCAGCTCCTGGCAGCTCTCGGCGGTGACCACGCAGGTCACGCTGCGTCCGGACGGTAGCGTCAGGGTCACCTCGCTGTTCACCGGCCCTTCGTGGATCGCCGAGATTTCCCCCCAGAGCTGGTTGCGTGCGGTGAGTTTCACCGAGCGGTCGGTGACCAGCATCACCGAGGACGACTTGACCAGCGCGCACACCTCGCGACCGATGGCCAGGCCCAGGTTCTCCGCGCTGGCGCGGGTGATGATCGCGGCGATCTCGGTCTGCGGGTCGAGCTGGATGCGTACCTCGTAGTCGACGCCGCCGACCCGCAGCCCGGTGATCGTGCCGGCGAACTGGTTGCGTGCGCTGGTTTTCATACTCATGCGCTGCATGAGTTTCTGGAACGACTGGACATCGCCACCGTTCACCTCCTTGAGCCGTTCGGTCAGCCGGTCGAGCGTGGCCTGGTATTCGATTTCCAGGGCGCGGTACATGGCCACGATGCGCCGCCCATAGTCGGTGAGCTGGGTGCCGCCACCCTGGCGGCCGCCAGCGACGCGTTTGACCAGGGGTTCGGGCGCCAGGTTGTTCATGGTGTCGACAGCGTCCCAGGCCGCCTTGTAGGACAGCGGCACGGCCTTGGCGGCGCGGTTGATCGATCCTTCACGCTCGATCGACTCCAGCAGGCGGATGCGGGTATCGCTCAGGGCCGTGCCGACGTCGGTGTCCAGGGACATGCGGGCGAGAAAGCGGGTTGCGTTCATGGCTATCATCCATTCTTTATCTTTGTATGTTTATATAAAGCAAGCGGTATGCCATTGCTGGGTTTCCTGTTGTTCCGTCGCTATAACCCAGGCAGGTACAGTACATCGTGTTGGTGCAGGTTCACTTTCCAACAAATTTATGTAGCTAATCATATAACGATGTCGCAAAGGCGACACGGAGGTTCTGGCATGAAGACAAGTGCTCGCAACGTATTCAAGGGAACCGTCCTGACGCTGCAGCCCGGTGCGGTCAATGCGCTGGTGACGGTCGATCTGGGACAGGGCGACAGCCTGGCCTCGGTCGTCACCATGGAGAGCGTGTCCGCCCTGGAACTGGCCGTCGGCAAGGCGGTGCTGGCCATCGTCAAGGCACCCTGGGTCATGCTGGTCTGTGAGGGCGACGACGTGCGCCTCTCCGCACGCAACCAACTGCGCGGCGTGGTGAAGCATGTGGAACCGGGTTCGGTGAACAGCGAGGTGATCCTGACGCTGCCGGGCGGCACCGAGGTGACCTCGGTGGTCACTCGGGACGCCGTGAAGGAGCTGGGGCTCGAGCCAGGCGTGAATGCCACGGCGATCATCAAGGCGTCGAACGTGATCCTCGGCGTGCCGGCCTGAGGCATGGCCAGTTCCTGGTGTCGTTCAGCATCGACGCCTCTGTAAATGCTCTGGTGTACTGCCCGTTGGGCTTCATGGGGCTTGGCCCAACCGGGCCAGATCGACAGCCACTGGGGGGCACGCCGAGATATCTATCGGGTGTACTGCTTGCGGTTTCGGCGTACGCTTTTGCATGGAATCGCCCTCGCTGCCGGTGGTTATCGTACGGTGCCACCGTGGCGCGCTCGGCGCCTCGGCGAGGGCACCCTTACAATTACAGTCCCGCGCATCGACAACGACGCTCCGCCGCTCTTGTGCCGAGGTGATCGTGGGTTGCGGTCGAGGCGCGTAACGCCGAAGCTCAACATACGCTGGCCGGTATTTCCCGATATGGCGGTTGAAACACTGAAGTGCGCTGGAGTATGGTTCGGCACATATATCGGAGAACAGCATGCCCGTCAGCCTCGCTTCCCTGTCCCTCGCCAACGCCGGTGCCGCACGCGCCGCGCAGTTGCGTGGTCAGGTTGTCGCGGCTGGCGGCTATTACTTTGGGTATTGGTTTAGCCACAGGCGCGCCTGATACCCCACAGGCGCCCTAGCAAGCAGGGTCGCCACCAGAGCAGTTTTCGAACCCCCGGTCGGCCACCCGACCGGGGGTTTTGTTTTTTCGGCCACTCTGGCCCAACGCAACGAGGAACCACGCCATGACTACTTACCGCACCGATCGTTATTACCGCTACGACTGGCGATTTAGCCGCTTCGACGCCGAACAGACAGCACGCGAACGAACACCCGACTAGCGCCGCCGCGGACTACCCGCGTCGGCAGAAGGAACCGCCAGATCATGAATGCATCCGCCACCGTACTTGCCCAAAAAACCGCCGCCACCGCAGAAGCCAGCATTGCCCGCCGTAGCGCGCAGCCGCTGCCCAGCCCCGCCGTATTGCGCCAGCGTCTGCCCTCGAGCGACGCCCTTGCCGTACGCATCCATAACGACCGTAACGCCATACGCGCCGTGCTCGACGGCCGCGATCCGCGCCTGCTGGTCGTCGTCGGACCCTGTTCCCTGCACGATCCGGTCGCCGCGCTCGAGTACGCCGAGCGTCTCGCCGCACTCGCACCCGAGGTCGATGACCAACTGCTGCTGGTGATGCGCGCCTACGTGGAGAAGCCGCGCACCACCGTCGGCTGGAAAGGTCTGGTCTACGACCCGCATCTGGACGGCAGCGGCAACATGGCCGAGGGGCTGCACCTGTCGCGCCGCCTGATGCTGGATATTCTCGAAACCGGTCTGCCGATCGCCACCGAGCTGCTGCAACCGCTGGCGGCCGGGTACTTCGACGATCTCCTCGGCTGGGCCGCGATTGGTGCGCGTACCAGCGAGTCGCAGATCCATCGCGAGCTGGTCAGTGGGCTGGACCTGCCGGTGGGCTTCAAGAACGGTACCGATGGCAGCCTGGGCATCGCCTGCGACGCCATGCGCTCAGCGGAACATCCGCACCAGCACTTCGGCATCGACGATCTCGGCCATCCGGCACTGCTGCAGACGCGCGGCAATCCGGATACCCATCTGGTCCTGCGCGGCGGCCACGGAGCGCCCAACTATGACGCGGACAGTGTCGCTGCCGCCCGTCGTGCGCTGGAAAAGCAGGGCATCGCCCCGCGCATCATGGTCGATTGCAGCCACGCCAACAGCGGCAAGGACCCATTGCGTCAGCCCGCGGTGCTGGAGTCGGTGATCGAGCAGCGCCTGGCTGGCGACATGAGCCTGCGTGGCGTCATGCTGGAGAGCCATCTGTTCGATGGTTGCCAGCCGCTGTCCGGTGAATTGCGCTACGGCGTGTCGATCACCGACGGCTGCCTTGGGTGGATGGTGACCGAGCAGATGCTGCGTCAGGCGGCGCAGCGGCTGCGCGGCTGAGCCGGCTCGCACGCGAACGACGTTCTGCTCGTAGGGTGGACAACGCGAAGCTTGTCCACGTCCGCGCGCCTGGCGTCAGGGCAGATAAGACCGCGCACCAAGCGGTGCCACCCGACCGCTGCCGCCCCGCTGCGTCAGTGGCGGTGGACTTGCGAGGCCGGCTCGTCAGCGGCACCCTGTGCCGCTGCCGTCACCATCGGATCCGAACCATGCAAGACTACAAATGGCTACACGAATACTGCCTCAACCGCTTCGGCTCGGTCGCGGCGCTGGAATCCCGCCTGCCGCAACCGCGCAGCGCCGACGAATTGCGCGGCGTTTCCGATGATCGCTACCTCTCGCTGATCAGCCTGCGCATCTTCCGCGCCGGTCTCAAGCACAGCCTGGTGGATGCCAAGTGGCCGGCCTTCGAGCAGGCATTCTTTGGTTTCGATCCGGAAAAAGTCGTGCTGATGGGCGGCGAGCACATCGAGCGGCTGATGCAGGACAGCCGGCTGATTCGCCATCTCGGCAAGCTCAAGAGCGTGCCGCGCAACGCTCAGTTCGTGCTCGACGTGGTCAAGGAAAGGGGCAGCTTCGGCAAGCTGCTGGCCGATTGGCCGAGCAGTGACATCGTCGGCCTGTGGCGTTACCTGACCAGGCACGGCAGTCAGCTCGGCGGCCTGTCGGCCCCGCGCCTGCTGCGCATGGCCGGCAAGGACACCTTCGTCCCCAGCAATGACGTGGTAGCCGCGCTCAAGGCGCAGGAAATCGTCGACAAGGTGCCCAGCAGTCAGCGCGACCAGGCCGCGGTGCAGGCCGCCTTCAACCAGTGGCAGGCGGAAAGCGGCCGGCCGTTGTGCCATATCTCGGCGATGCTGGCGTTCACCGTCAACCACTGACGAGGCTGCGACGCTTTAGCGCAGCGCCGTGCTCGGCGCGCGCGGTGTAAAGTCGAAACATGACCATCGTCAAAGACAAGCGTGCGCAGATCGTATGGGTGCTCTTCACCTGCATCCTGCTCAATGCCTTTGTCTGCAGTCTGAACCACGCCACCCATGTGGGTTTCGGACTGGCGATGGGGCAGGACGCGTTCTGCGTCACCGGCGACGATGGCGGCACCGGCCTCGGCGCGCTTCCCTCCGGTTCACATGACCTGTCGCAGCATGCCCTCGACTGCCCGCTGTGCAGTTCGGTTTTCCTCGCCATCGTCGCACTGTTCGCCCTGGCCTGGCTGGGGCGTCACACGACAGGCGCGACTCCGCTGCCGCCGATCGAGCGTCATGGCCCGCGCCACCACTGGCCGGCACTGAATCCGCGCGCGCCCTGAATTTTCCTGATTGACGTGATTCGCCGTCCTTCCGCCCAGCAGCGGCGGACCAGGCGGCTACCTGTCGGAGCCTTCCGACGGCCCAGTCAATTCAGGGGATTTCACCATGACCATGATGGAGCGATTCACCCGCGCCGATAGCCGCGTGAGCTATCGACTGCCTATTCCCGACTACCCCAGCAACGCCCGCAGCTTCGTGCATCTGGATGCCAAGTTGCTGCCGTACTGGCATGCGTTGTTCGATGTCTGCCCGCGGCTGCTCAAGCTTGATCCGCCAGAGGGGCTGGAGATCTTTCGCCAGTTCATGACCTGGGCCTACGGCTGCCAGCTGGCGCTGGACTGGACCTTCCACCTCGGCGTCTGCCGCTGGTTGCTGGCTTCCGACTACCGCGAGCTGATCGAGCCGGAGCATATCGAGGCGATGATGCTCGCCGCCGCGGCGCGTTGGGTGGCCAGCGACGACAGCCCGGCAATCGGCATCGTGCTCGGCTGGCGCGGCGGCAGCGAGCATGTATTCGACTGGAAACCGCGGATTCGCCAGGGCGCCCGCCCGCTTGCCGCCGAAGCGGAAGAGCTGCCGCCGGCGCCCTGGGACTTCGCCTGGAGCCCGCTGTCGAGCACGGCCGGCAACGGGTTTCGCCGCTGGTTGCGCGTGCCATGACTGCGACAGACCACCGCAGCAGGACGGTCTCGTCGTGCCTGCCCCGACGTCACACGCCGCTGTCGCGGGGTGTTACGAGCGCAACGCCGCATCGGCAGAAGCCGGGGCAAGTGGGTGGGGCAGGCTGTCGCAGTTGTCGGCTTGCAGGGTGCCCCGGACACTTTGTTTGCCTCGAGCCAGAGCAGCTTCCACGGGTGGTTCGGGGCACCGCGATTGAGTCCGGGCGTCGCGCCTGGATGTCGGCCCCCGCCCCAAGGGGGCCTTCAATCGCGCCATGCTGCCGGAGCGCCTGGCGCTCGGGCGGCTGCGCAAGGAGGTAGGCATGTTCAAGTCATCGCTCCGGCGAGACGTCGTGCTGGTAGTGCTGGCCAAGGTCGCGATCCTCATGATCATAAAAAACGTCTGGTTCGCTGCCCCCAGCATTCCCGAGAACGGTTCGGTGCGCGTTGCCGACCATTTGCTTGATTCGCGGGGTTCGAACCCCGAGGGAGGGCCGAGATGATCTCGGAAAGCGTTGTCGATCTATCACGCCTGCAGTTCGCCATGACGGCGATGTATCACTTTCTCTTCGTGCCGTTGACCCTGGGGCTGGCGTTCCTGCTGGCGATCATGGAATCGGTCTACGTGATGACCGGTAAGCAGGTCTATCAGGACATGACCAAGTTCTGGGGCAAGCTGTTCGGTATCAACTTCGCCCTGGGCGTCACCACCGGGCTGACCATGGAGTTCCAGTTCGGTACCAACTGGGCCTACTACAGCCACTACGTCGGCGACATCTTCGGTGCACCCTTGGCCATCGAGGGGTTGATGGCGTTCTTCCTCGAATCCACCTTCATCGGGCTGTTCTTCTTCGGCTGGGACCGGCTCAGCAATGTGCAACACCTGGCCGTGACCTGGCTGGTGGCGCTGGGCTCGAACCTCTCGGCGCTGTGGATTCTCATCGCCAATGGCTGGATGCAGCACCCGGTGGGCTCGGAGTTCAACTTCGAGACCATGCGCATGGAACTGGTGGATTTCGGTGCGCTGCTGTTCAACCCGGTAGCCCAGGTCAAGTTCGTCCACACCGTGTCCGCGGGCTACGTCACCGGGGCGATCTTCGTGCTGGCGATCTCTTCCTTCTATCTATTGAAGAAGCGTGACCTGGGCTTCGCCCGCCGTTCGTTCGCCATCGCCGCGGTGTTCGGCCTGGCGTCGACGATCTCGGTGATCATCCTCGGCGACGAATCCGGCTACGAGATCGGTGACGTGCAGAAGGTCAAGCTGGCGGCGATCGAGGCCGAGTGGGACACCCACCCGGCGCCGGCCGGCTTCACCCTGTTCGGCCTGCCCAATCAGCAGGAGATGCGCACCGATTACGAAGTGAAGATCCCCTACGCACTGGGCCTGATCGCCACGCGCTCGCTGGACGAGGAGATCAAGGGCCTCAAGCAGCTGGTCGCCGAGCACGAGCTGCGCATCCGCAACGGCATGCTCGCCTATGAGCGCCTGCAGGTGCTGCGTAGCGGCGACAAGTCCGCCGAGGCCATCGCCGCCTTCAACGAGGTCAAGCAGGACCTGGGCTACGGGCTGCTGCTGAAGAAGTACACCGCCGATGTGGTGGATGCCAGCGAGGAGCAGATCAAGCTCGCCGCGCTGGACACCATTCCCGACGTGTTCAGCCTGTTCTGGACCTTCCGCGTGATGGTCGCCGCCGGCTTTCTGATGCTGCTGCTGTTCACCCTGGCGAGCTGGGCCTCGATCAATTGCAATGCCGAGACCAAGCCCTGGCTGCTCAGGTTCGCGCTGTTCAGCCTGCCGCTGCCGTGGATCGCGGCGCAGACCGGCTGGTATGTCGCCGAGCATGGCCGCCAACCCTGGTCGATCGCCGAGGTGCTGCCGACCCATCTGTCGACTTCGACGCTGGCAGCCGGTGATATCTGGGGTTCGCTGATCGCCCTGGTGGCCTTCTACAGCCTGCTGCTGGTGATCGAGATGTTCCTGATGATCCGCTTCGCCCGCCTCGGGCCGAGCAGTCTGCACACCGGTCGTTATCACTTCGAGCGGGACGTGCGTGAAGCTCGGGTGGCACCGGCGCAGCCGAGTGGCCTGACCTCCCAACCCGGCAGTGTCTGAGGGGGATACGAGATGTTCGATTACGAAGTGCTCAAACTTGTCTGGTGGGTGCTGATCGGCGTGCTGCTGATCGGCTTCGCCCTGACCGATGGCTTCGACATGGGCGCCATGGCGCTGATGCCCTTTGTCGGCAAGACCGACAGCGAGCGGCGCGTGGCGATCAACACCATCGCACCGCACTGGGATGGCAATCAGGTGTGGTTCATCACCGCCGGTGGCGCACTGTTCGCCGCCTGGCCGATGGTCTATGCGGTGGCCTTTTCCGGGCTGTACTGGGCGATGCTGCTGGTGCTGTTCGCGCTGTTCTGTCGCCCGGTGGGCTTCGACTACCGCAGCAAGGTGGAAGACCCGCGCTGGCGCAGTGCCTGGGACTGGGCGCTGTTCGTCGGCGGTGCGGTGCCGGCGCTGGTGTTCGGCGTGGCCTTCGGCAACCTGTTCCTCGGCCTGCCGTTCCAGCTCGACGAGCTGATGCGTTCGACCTATCAGGGCTCATTCTTCGCACTGCTCAACCCGTTCGCGTTGCTCTGCGGCATCGTCAGCCTGAGCATGCTCAGCGCCCACGGTGGTGCCTGGCTGATGCTGCGCACCGACGGCGCGCTGGCCGAGCGCTCGCGGCAGGCCACACGCCTGTGCCTGCTGGTGTTCCTGTTCGGTTTCATCGCCGCGGGTGTCTGGCTGACGCTGGGCATTCAGGGCTTCAGCCAGCTGTCGGTCAGCGATCCGGGCGCCGCGCTCAATCCGCTGCTGGACAAGCAGGTAGCCCAGGACAATATCGGCTGGTTGGCCAACTACGACCGCTATCCGGTCACCCTGATCGCGCCGGCGGCGGGCATTCTCGGGGCGTTGCTGGCACTGCTTGGCGCCAGTCGCAACAGCGATGGGGTGAGCTTCGTCGGAACCAGCCTGATGATCGTCGGCAGCATCTGTACCGCGGGCTTTGCGCTGTTCCCCTTCGTCTTCCCGTCGAGCCTCGACCCGGCCTCGAGCCTGACCATCTGGGATGCGGTCTCGAGCCACAAGACGCTGGGCATCATGTTTGTCGTGGCCTGCATCTTCGTGCCGCTGATCCTCTGCTACACGCTGTGGAGCTACGTGCGCATGTGGGGCCGGCTCACCCACAAAACCATCGAAGCGAACCCCCACGGGCTGTACTGATCGCGCGGGCGGGCCGCCGCGCCCCCCGCCAAGGAGAGACGACTATGTGGTACTTCACTTGGATTCTCGGCGTGCTGCTGGCCTGCAGCTTCGGCATCATCAACGCGCTGTGGCTGGAAGCCACGCAGGACCTGGACGCGGAGCCGTGAGCGGCGTCCTGCACGGGCGTTTTTACGGGGCGGCCAGCCGCGTGCTTTCCCTGATGCTGGCCGCGCCGCTGGCGCTGGTGCTGCTGATCCATCCAGCGGCGATGTTGGACGGGCAGGGCGGCTACAGCCACCCACAGCTGATGCTGGTGATGTGGGGTATTTCCGCGGGCTTCGTGCATGGCGTCGGCTTCGTGCCGCAATGGTGGGGCTGGCGCTGGCTGCTCGGCCCGCTGCCGGCCTGGCTGTTGTGCGCGTTGGGCTACGCGGTGCTATTCCAGGCCCAGCTGGGCTGAGCGGGGCGAATGCCTTTGCAGTCAGGCGCGGGGATTCGTAGGCTGATGGCCGTGGTCGCGACGCGGCCATCGGCTCCTCGCACGATCGGGGGGAGTGCCACCGAAACGGGTTCGCGACACTCATGGATATCGACAAGGCCGCCCAGGCGCTGATCGGCGCCGAGCGCATTCTGATCATCACCGGGGCCGGGCTGTCGGCCGACTCTGGGTTGCCCACCTACCGTGGCCTCGGCGGCCTCTATAACGGCGAAACCGAAGACGGCCTGCCGATCGAGGCGGCGCTATCCGGGCCGACGCTGCGGCGTGATCCGGCGTTGTGTTGGAAATACCTGGCCGAAATCGGCCGGGCCTGCCTGCAGGCCGAACCCAATGCTGGCCACTTCGCCATCGCCGAGCTGCAGCGGCGCAAACCCGGCGCCTGGGTGCTCACGCAGAACATCGATGGCTTCCACCGCCGAGCCGGCAGTCCGCCCGATCGCTTGATCGAGATTCACGGTCAGCTGGCGCCGCTGTCGTGCATGGGCTGCGGCAAGGTCGACGGACGTCCACTGCCTTCGCTGCTGGATCAGCCAATGCCGCCGCGCTGCCTGACTTGCGACGGGGTATTGCGTCCTGCCGTGGTGCTGTTCGAGGAGATGCTGCCGGAATCCGCCCTGAACGCTTTGCAGCAACAGGTGCAGCTGGGCTTCCACGCCGTGCTAGTAGTTGGCACCACGGCGAGCTTCGGCTACATCCTCGAGCCGGTATGGCGGGTGCGTCAGACCGGCGGCTCCGTCGTCGAGGTGAACCTGCAACCCACCGAGATCAGTCCGCTGGCGGACGTGCTTCTGCAGGGAAGGGCCGCAGACGTTTTGTCGCAGTTAATCCGTCACATTTCGTCTGATTGAATTTGATCATCGATGCGATAGAGGGCATAGTCGCCGGCACTTTGAAATCACCGACACGGCCGTGCCCATGCGCCAACGTTTCGCACCCCTCGTGCCTCTCGCACTCATCGCCCTGCTGACCGCCTGCGCCGGCCAGCCTGTACAGACCGAGCAGCAGGCCGACGCGCCTCGTCTGTCGCAGCACCATCCCCTGGCCGGATTCGACTTCGACGCAATCGAAAAGAGTGAGGAGCAGTCGCTGGCCGAGCTTACCGATGAGCACGACTACCAGCTGCCGCAGCTGGCCGACAGCATTCTCGAGCGCGGCTTCACCCTGGTTGGTACGCCGTATCGCTACGGCGGCAGTTCGGTGAAGAGCGGATTCGACTGCAGCGGCTTCGTCGGTTTCCTGTTCCGCAAGGAGGCCGGCCTCGAGCTGCCGCGTTCCACTCGCGAGCTGATCAACCTCGACGCACCGGTGGTCAAGCGCAACGAACTGGAACCCGGTGACGTGGTGTTCTTCAACAACCGCGGCCGTGGCCGAGTCAGCCACGCCGGCATCTACATCGGCGACGACCAGTTCATCCACGCCTCCAGCAGCCGCAGTGGTGGCGTACGCGTCGACAGTCTGGACGACAAGTACTGGCGCGCCAGCTACATGGAAGCCAAGCGCGTGCTCGCCCTGGCTTCGGACCTGGTTCCGCACACGTCCCAGCACTGATCCCGCGACCTGCGGGGGTTGCGTCTTCCCGTACATGCCGGCAGAGTGATGGCTCATTTGCCTGGACCGCTCTGCCATGCACTATCCGGCTCGTCTCACGCTCGTTGTTCTGGCTGTGCTGCTGACCGCCTGTGCCGGACAGGCGCCCACGCCGCCGGTCATGCAGACGCCCAGGGTCCACCAACAGCCCGTACCTGGCGCCGCTGAAGACGTGCTGTTCAGTGCGATTGGTCTGGTCGGCACGCCTTATCGCTGGGGCGGCAACACGCCGGACAGCGGCTTCGACTGCAGTGGCCTGATCGGCTACGTCTACCGCGGCGCAGCCGGTATCCAGCTCCCTCGCACCACTCAAGCCATGAGCAATTTGCGCGGCCCGTCGGTACGGCGCGACGCACTGCAGCCCGGCGATCTGGTGTTCTTCGCAACCAGCGGTGGGCGCCGGGTCAGCCACGCAGGCATCTACGTTGGCGAAGACCGCTTCGTTCACGCGCCATCATCTGGCGGCACGGTACGTCTGGACAGCCTTACTGCCGACTACTGGCACAAGAGTTATCTGGGCGCCAAGCGCGTGCTCGACCAGGAGCAACTGGCCCGCAACCCCTGAGCGTCATCCGCATAGAACCCCCGTCGTAGACGCCCTGTCTTTAGTCGTACTCATATGCTGAAACATTCTGCGTTTGACACGCGGTGATTCCGCTCGCCTGGCGCTTTGGCTAACATGCGCATCCCCAATTCCTCCCCGTGCGTCGTTCCGTCGCGCACAGACCCTTTTTCCCCACTTCCCATTAGGTGAGATATGCCTGAATTGCTGACGTACGTGCTGATTGCACTGGCGGTGGCGGCGCTGCTTGGCGTCGTACTCGAAGAAATTACCCACGTGAACAAGGCCAAGGTGACGCTGTTCTTCGGCACCCTGGCCTGGCTGCTCTTGTTCATCTTTGCACCGGCGGGCGAGGCGCGGGAAACCGTGCTGGAAAGCCTCAACGAGAACATCGCCGAGATTGCCGGTTTGTGGATCTTCCTGGTGGCGGCGATGACCTTCGTCGCCTACCTGAACAAGAAGGGCATGATCGAGAATTTGATCTATCTCGTCCTGCCGAAAAGAATCAGTGAGCGCGCGCTGCTGTTTCTCACCGCGACCTTCTGCTTCGTGTTCTCGTCGCTGGCCGACAACATCACCGCGACGCTGGTTTCCATCACCCTGATCCTCTCGCTGCAACTGGATAGGGCGAAGACCATCAAGTTCGCCACGCTGGTGGTTTTCTCCGTCAACTCCGGTGGCGTCGCGCTGATTACCGGTGACGTCACCACGCTGATGATCTTCCTCGCCGGCAAGGTGGCGATCCTCCAGCTGCTGGCACTGGCCGTACCGGCATTTATCGCGGTAATGGTGCTGGCAGCCATGCTGTCTATCGGCATGAAAGGCGAGGTAGCGGTGCAGGGCCATCGCAACGATGTACACGGCGTGGATGTGGCCATTGCGCTGATCTTCCTCTGCACCATTCTGAGCACCATCGTCGGCAACTTCCTGTTCCAGATTCCGCCGGTGCTGACCTTCCTTGCTGGCCTCTCGGTGATGTTCCTGGTTGCGCGCTTCTTCAGCGACGACAACGACTCCGATCCGATTCTCGAATACGTGCGCCAGGTGGAGTTCGAAACGCTGTTCTTCTTCCTCGGCATCCTCCTGCTGGTCGGCATGCTCAAGGAGATTCGCGTGCTCGACGGGCTGGTGCACATCTATGACCAGGTCCCCGCCGTCATGGCCAACTACCTGATGGGCCTGATGTCGGCAGCCATCGACAACGTGCCGCTGACCGCAGCGCTGCTCAAATCCGGGCTGGAAATGGGTGTCGCCGAATGGATGGTGCTGACCTATGCGGTCGGTGTCGGCGGCTCGCTGCTGGTGATCGGATCGGCGTCGGGCATCGTCGCCATGAGCAAGGTGCCGGGGCTGACCTTCGGTAGCTATCTGCGTTACATGCTCTACCTGTTCATCGCCTTCAACATCGGCTTCGCCGGTGTCTATCTGGTCGGCCTGTCGGTGGGCTGACCGCGATTCGCGCGCGAGCGCGGGTCACCAGCTCAGGTTGAAGTGCGAACCCAGCACGAAGCGACCGTCGAGCAGGTCCCAGCGCTCGACGCAGACCTTCTTCTGTTCGCCGGGATGCAGCTTCAGCCGGTTGAAGGAGTTCGGCGAGGTGCCACGCAGGCGGGTCGAGAGCGTGGTGCCGGCCTGCACCATCCAGATCTCCCGCGCGAGACCGCTGTACTGCTTGGACAACGGCAGCACGTAGGGCAGATGGATGTGCCCGCCCATGACCAGATCCAGCCCGTGCTCGGCCCAGCGCCGCAGCGCGGGTTCGGCGCCGTGCTGCAGGTTGCTCAGATCGCTCGGCACCATCGCGCCGAATGGCTGGTGGGCCACCACGATGCGAATCTTGTGCGGGTTGCCATCGGCCAGCCGCTGCGCCACCCGCTCCACTTGTCGCCCCGTCACCACGCCGTCCTTGTGCCGGCGCGGATGGGTGGTATTGAGCCCGATCACCAGCATGTCGTCGTTCTCGAAAACCGGCTCCAGCTCATCACCGAAGTGTCGCCGGTAGTTGCCGTACGGTGTGAACAGACGGGCGAAGAGGTTGTACAGCGGGATGTCGTGATTGCCCGGAATCACCAGCGTCTCGCCGACGCCGTCGGCCTCCAGCCGACGGACGAAGGCCGCAGCGCTGGCGAACTGGCCGCGGCGGGCGCGCTGGGTGATGTCGCCGGAGAACACCAGCAGATCTGCTCGATGCTCACTTACATGATCCTCCAGCGCCTGGACCACGGCGGGTTGCTCGGTGCCGAAATGGGTGTCGGAGATCTGCACGATGCTGGTCATGGGCTTGGCTGAGGGTCCTGGCTGTTTGCTGGCATTGTTGCATTCGAAGCCTTACGGCGTCCGCCGTTCCAAGCGGCGAGATGCAAGCGAAGATTGCAGAGGCCGTGCCGACAACCTCGTGGTTGCGTGATCCCCGGCCTTGGACTAACCTCCGCGTCGCCTCAGGTGCCCCCTGGCCTTGTGCCAGACGGGTGAAACAGGGAAGCCGGTCCATTCTCACGAAGATTCCGGCGCTGCCCCCGCAACGGTAGGCGAGTCGAGAAACCGCAACAGCCACTGTGCTCAACGCATGGGAAGGCGCGGTTTCGGGATGCCGCAAGGCATACGCTCGCAAGCCCGGAGACCGGCCTGTCGCATTTCACTGACAGTGCGGCGGGCGCTGGGCGGGTGCATATCCCTCGCGGTATTCCCTTCCTTTTGCGGTTCCTCCGTCTGTCTTCGTCGACTTTCAGTCGTGCGGGTGGGCACGACGGAGACCTGAACCTTGACTGGCAAGCCCCGTTTCAAGCCAGCGGCCTATGTGCTGCTCGGCAGTTTTCCCTTTTCCATCGGCGCAGCCCCGCTGGATCTCCAGCAACAGGTGGTGACCGCCACCCGTACCGCGCAGACGGCTCAGCAGAGCCTGGCCGCGGTAACCGTGATCGACCGCGAGCGGATCGAGCGCAGCCAGGCCAATTCGCTGCCGGAGCTGCTCAAGCAGGTGCCTGGCGTTTCGCTGGCCAACAACGGCGGGCCCGGCAAGTCCACCTCGCTGTTCATGCGCGGCACCGAATCCGATCACGTGCTGGTGATGATCGATGGCATCAAGATCGGCTCGGTCACGGGCGGCGGCGCGGCCCTGCAGGATCTGCCGCTGGAGCTGATCGAGCGCATCGAGGTGGTCCGCGGTCCGCGCTCCAGCCTGTACGGCTCGGAGGCCATCGGCGGGGTGATCCAGATATTCACCCGCAAGGGCCAGGGGCAGGGCGTCAAGCCGTTCTTCTCGGCCGGCTACGGCACCCATGACACCTATACCGGCAGCGCCGGCGTTTCCGGCGGCGACGGCCGTGGCTGGTACAGCCTGGGCGTCAGCGGCTCGGACACCGACGGCATCAACGTCAAGTCGGCGGACACCAGCGGCTACGAAAGCGATGCCGATGGCTATCGCAACCTGTCCGAGACGCTGAGCGCCGGCTACCGCTTCGACAACGGCCTGGAGCTGGACGCCAACCTGCTGCAGGCCAAATCCCATAACGACTACGACAGCGTGAACCGGGCCCGCACGTCCGGTTTCGGCGCCAATGCCGATGGTGAGTCGAGGGTCTTCGGCACCCGTGCGCGCTTCAGTCCGCTGGAACCCTGGCGGGTGACGCTGCAGGCCGGGCGCAGCGAAGACAAATCCGATGCCTATCAGGACGGACAGTTCTATTCACGCTTCGACAGCCGTCGCGACACGCTCAGCTGGCAGAACGATATCGAGCTGACTGCGGGGCATACGCTGATCCTGGGTGCCGATCACCAGCGCGACGAGGTCAACGGCACCACGGTCTATGCCGAGGACTCCCGGGACAACGACGGCTATTTCGCGCAGTACCTGGGCGAAGTCGGCCGCCATGATTGGCAGCTGTCGCTGCGTCGTGACGACAACGAGCAGTTTGGCCAGCACGACACCGGCAACATCGGCTACGGCTATGCGCTGACCGACTGGTTGCGCGCCACCATCAGCTACGGCACGGCATTCAAGGCACCGACCTTCAACGAGCTGTATTTCCCCGATTACGGCAATCCCGAGCTGGATGCGGAAACCTCCGAAAGCCTCGAAGTCGGCCTTGCCGGGCAGCATGGCTGGGGCCACTGGGCAGTGAATGCCTATCGCACCGTGGTCGATGAACTCATCGCCTATGACGCCAGCATTTCCGCGCCGGCCAACGTGCAGGAAGCGCGCATCCGCGGGGTCGAGCTGGTTCTCGGCAGCCAGTTGCTCGGCTGGGACTGGAATGCCAACTACAGCCTGCTGGAACCAGAGAACCGCTCCGCCGGCGCCAACCGCGGCAACGAGCTGGCGCGCCGGGCCAAGCAGCTGTTCAACCTCGATGTCGACCGTCGGTTCGGCGCCTTTAGCGTCGGCGCCAGCCTGCATGCCGAAGGGCAGCGCTACGACGACCTGGCCAACGCCCGCGAGCTGTCCGGCTACGCCACCCTCGACCTGCGCGGCGAATACCGCATCACCCCGGAGTGGCGTCTGCAGGCGCGCGTCGCCAACCTGCTGGACGCCGACTTTCAGACCGCCGAGGGCTACAACCAGCCCGGCCAGGCCGCTTACCTGACCGTGCGCTACCAGGCGCTGTAAGACCGCGGCGCGGGCATGTCGCCCGCGCCCACAGAAGGAGACTGCAATGATCAAGCTTGCCCCGAGATACCAGCTGCTGGTCGGCCTCGCGCTTGCCGCGCTACTGGCCATGACCCGCGGACAGCACTTCGCCAGCGTCAACCTGCCGAGCGCGTCCTGGGCGGTGTTCTTCCTCGCCGGCGTCCTGGTGCGGCCGAAGTGGGTGTTTCCGGCACTGTTTCTCGAGGCGTCGCTGTTGGATTTCGCCGCCATCCAGTGGGCCGGTGTCAGCGACTGGTGCATGTCGCCGGCGTACTGGATGCTGGTGCCGGCATACGGTTCGCTGTGGTTGGGCGGTCGACTCTACGCCCGTCTGCATCGTGACCATTTCAGCAGCCTGGCGACCCTGGCGCTGTGCGTGATGGCCAGCGCCTTCGTCTGCTACCTGTTCTCCGGCGGCGGCTTCCTCTATTTCTCCGGGCGCTACCCGGAGCCGACGCTGGCGCTGCTGGTCGACCGAATCGCTACCTATTACCCGCGCTACCTGTCGACCCTTGCGCTGTATGTCGGCGTCGCCGCGCTGCTGTTCGTCGGTTTGCGCGCCTGGTCTGGGCAGCGTGACGAGGCCCGCGCATGAGTGAGTCCAGCGAACGCGATGATCGCCACAAGGCGCGCATGCAGCGCAAGAAGGCGCTGATCGACGAGAAGATCGCCGAGGCGCAGGACGAGTACGGCCTGCTGCTGGTGCACACCGGCAACGGCAAGGGCAAGAGCAGCTCGGCCTTCGGCATGCTGGCGCGTGCGCTCGGCCATGGCATGAAGGTCGGCGTGGTGCAGTTCATCAAGGGCGCGGCCAGCACCGGCGAGGAGGCGTTCTTTCGGCGCTTTCCGGACGAGGTGCGCTACCACGTCATGGGTGAGGGCTTCACCTGGGAAACCCAGGATCGCCAGCGCGACATCGCCAAGGCCCGCGAGGCCTGGGCGGTGGCGGCCGAGTTGCTGGCCGATCCCGAGATCGGCCTGGTGGTGCTCGACGAACTGAACATCGCCCTGAAGTACGGCTACCTGGAGCTGGCGCCGGTGCTCGCCGACATCGAGTCGCGGCCGCTGCTGCAGCACGTGGTGGTTACCGGCCGCGGCGCCCCGCCGGGGCTGGTCGAGGCGGCGGATACCGTAACCGAGATGGCGTTGGTCAAGCATGCGTTCAAGGCCGGCGTGAAGGCTCAAAAAGGCGTCGAATTTTGACGCCTGCGCTCAAAACATTCACGGACCGTTGCGTAGGGTGGGTGGCGCCTGTTTCATCCACCATCGGCGTGGTCGGTGGATGGGTGAACCGTCATCCACCCTGTGATGCTGATGAGAGACCGCGATGACCAGTAGAAACTGCCCGGCGCTGTTGATCGCCGCCCCTGCATCCGGCCAGGGCAAGACCACCGTCACCGCTGCGCTGGCGCGGTTGCATGCGCGGCAGGGCAAGCGCGTGCGGGTGTTCAAGTGCGGGCCGGACTTTCTCGACCCGATGATCCTCGCGCGTGCCAGTGGCAAGCCGGTCTATCAGCTCGACCTGTGGATGGTCGGCGAAGAGGAGTCGCGACGCCTGCTCTGGGAAGCGGCGGGCGAGGCCGACCTGATCCTGATCGAGGGCGTGATGGGCCTGTTCGATGGCGCGCCCTCGGCGGCCGATCTGGCGCGGCGCTTCGGCGTGCCGGTGCTGGCGGTCATCGACGGCTCGGCCATGGCGCAGACCTTCGGCGCCATGGCGCACGGGCTGAGCAGCTTCCAGCCGGACCTGCCGTTCGACGGCGTGCTGGCCAATCGGGTCGGCAGCGCCCGGCATGGCGAGATTCTGCGTGACAGCCTGCCGGAGTCGATCCGCTGGTACGGCGCCCTTCCACGCAGTATCGAGGTGGAGCTGCCCAGTCGGCACCTGGGGCTGGTACAAGCCGAGGAGCTGGCTGATCTGGACGCCCGTCTGGATGCCGCCGCCGATGCTTTGGCACTCAGTGCGGACACCGAGTTGCCTGCACCGGTCACTTTCGCCGCGCCGGCCAGTGCGCCGCTCGAACCGCTGCTGGCGGGTGTGCGCATCGGCGTTGCACGCGATGCGGCCTTTGCCTTTTTCTACCAGGCCAATCTCGACTTGCTGCAGGCGTTGGGCGCCGAGTTGCTGTTTTTCTCGCCGCTGCGCTTCGCCCGCTTGCCGGCCGTGGACAGCCTGTACCTGCCCGGAGGCTATCCCGAGCTGCACCTGCGCGGCCTGTCGCGCAACCGTGCCATGGCCGACGCTATCCGCGCACATCATGAGGCGGGCAAGCCGATCCTCGCCGAGTGCGGCGGCATGCTCTACCTGCTCGACGGGCTGACCGACCGTGGCGACGAGCGCGCGCAGATGCTCGGCCTGCTGCCCGGGGAGGCGCGCATGCACAAGCGCCTGACTGCGTTGGCGCTGCAGGAAGTGGAGCTGCCGGAAGGGCGGCTGCGCGGGCACACCTTCCACCATTCCGCGCTGGAGTCGCCACTCGAGCCGCTGGCTCGCGGCGAATGCCCGAACTACAATCGCACTGCCGAAGCGGTCTACCGCCGGGGCCGGCTGACGGCGTCCTACATCCATCTGTACCTGCCGTCCGATCCGGCAGCCGCCGCGGCGCTGTTCCGGCCATGAGCGCGCATGCCTTCAGCCAGCAGGAGCGCGCGGCGGTCTATCGTGCCATCGGCGAGCGTCGCGACATGCGCCATTTCGCCGGCGGCGAGGTGGCACCCGAGCTGCTGTCGAGGCTGCTCAACGCTGCGCATCAGGCACCCAGCGTCGGCCTGATGCAGCCGTGGCGCTTTGTCCGCATCACCCGCCCCGAGTTGCGCACGGCCATCGCCGATCTGGTCGGTGAGGAGCGCCAGCGCACGGCTCAGGCGCTCGGCGAGCGTTCCGCCGAGTTCATGCGGCTCAAGGTCGAGGGCATCGAGGATTGCGCCGAACTGCTGGTCGCCGCGTTGATGGATGGCCGCGAGCAACATATCTTCGGCCGCCGCACGCTGCCGGAGATGGACCTCGCCTCGCTGGCCTGCGCGATCCAGAATCTCTGGCTCGCGGCGCGGGCGGAAGGCCTGGGGATGGGCTGGGTGTCACTGTTCGATCCCGACGCGCTGGCCGCCTTGCTCGGCATGCCGGACGGTGCCAAGCCGGTGGCGATCCTCTGCCTCGGGCCGGTGCAGGAGTTCTACCCGGCACCGATGCTGGCACTGGAAGGCTGGACCACGCCGCGACCGCTGCACGAACTGGTTTTCGAGAATGCCTGGGAGGCGAAATGAGCAAGGGGCCGCAGCGCATCGTCTGCCTGTCCACCGAGACCTGCGAAACGCTTTACCTGCTGGGCGAGCAGGCGCGCATCGTCGGCATCTCCGGCTTCACCGTGCGCCCGCCGCAGGCGCGCAAGGAAAAGCCCAAGGTCAGCGGCTTCACCAGCGTCAAGCATGAGCAGATTCTCGCCCTCGAGCCGGACCTGGTGCTCGGCTACAGCGACCTGCAGGGCGACATGCTCGCCGAGCTGGCGCGCGAAGGACTGGAGGTGCACCTGTTCAACCAGCGCGATATCGCCGGCATTCTGCGCATGATCGAGACGCTCGGTGCGCTGGTGCACGCTGGCGAGCGCGCGCGAGCGCTGATCGGTGAGCTGCAGGCGGGGCTGGACGTCATCCGCGCCAGCGCCGCTGCCTTGCCGCGCCGGCCGCGGGTGTACTTCGAGGAATGGAACGAGCCGCTGATTTCCGGCATCGCCTGGGTCAGCGAGCTGATCGAACTGGCCGGTGGCGAGGACTGCTTCGCCGAGCTGGCGGCGTTCAAGCGTGCCAAGCAACGCATCATCGAGGACCCGCAGGAAGTGGTGCGCCGCGCGCCGGAGCTGATCGTCGGCTCCTGGTGCGGCCGCCGTTTTCGCCCGGAACAGGTGGCTGCACGGCCTGACTGGCACGCGATTCCGGCGGTGCGCACGGGCCAGCTGCACGAGATCAAGTCGCCGGACATCCTCAATCCCGGCCCGGCGGTGCTGACCGACGGCGTACGCCAGCTGCATGCGCTGATCAGTTCCTGCGCGCAGAGGGCCGAGTGAGTCTGTTCCTCACCGTCAGCGCGGCGCTGCTGCTGGATGCGCTGCTCGGCGAGCCGAAGCGGGCGCATCCACTGGTAGCCTTCGGTCGCCTGGTCGATCGCCTGGAGCAGCATTTAAACGGGTCTGCGGCGCGCGGCTGGCGCAGCCACGGGGTGACCGCCTGGTGCCTGGCGGTGCTGCCGCTGACCGTGCTGGCCTGGCTGCTCAGCCTGTTGCCGGGCATCGGCTGGCTGGTGGAGATCGTTCTGCTCTATCTGGCCCTGGGCCTGCGCAGCCTCGGCGAGCATGCGCTGCCGGTGGCGCAGGCGCTGTGGCGGCATGACCTGCCCGAGGCACGCCGCCGCGTCGGCTGGATCGTCAGCCGCGACACTACGCAACTGGACGAGGAGGGTGTGGCCCGCGCGGCCACCGAGTCGGTGCTGGAGAACGGCAGCGACGCGGTGTTCGCCGCGCTGTTCTGGTTCATCGTCGCGGGCGCGCCAGGTGTGGTGCTGTATCGCCTGAGCAATACGCTGGACGCCATGTGGGGCTATCGCAACGCGCGCTTCGAGCGCTTCGGCTGGGCCGCGGCGCGCATCGACGACGTGCTCAACTACGTGCCGGCACGGCTGGTCGCGCTGACCTACGCATTGCTCGGGCGCACCCGCCGCGCGCTGCGTTGCTGGCGCACCCAGGCGCCCTTGTGGGACAGCCCCAACGCCGGTCCGGTCATGGCCTCAGGCGCCGGAGCGCTGGGTGTGGTGTTAGGTAGCTCCGCCATCTATCACGGTGAAGTCCACGCGCGGCCCGAGCTAGGGCGGGGCCAGGCGCCACAGGCGCGGCATATCGAACATGCGCTGGACCTGGTCTGGGCTGGCGTCGGTGTCTGGCTGCTGGCCCTGCTGTTTGGTGGCTGGCTCTATGCTTGAGCACGGTGGACGTTTGCGCGCAGCCGCACAGCGCTACGGCATTCCGCTCTCGGATTGGCTCGACCTGTCCACTGGCATCGCCCCCTATCATCCGCCGTTGCCGAGCATTTCCAGCTGCGCCTGGACACGTCTGCCGGAGCCCGACGATGGCCTGGAAGCGGCGGCGCGGCAGTACTACGGCGCGCGTGCGGTGTTGCCGGTGGCCGGTTCGCAGAGTGCCATTCAGGCCTTGCCGCGTCTGCGCGGGCTGGCGCGGGTCGGCATCGTTTCGCCCTGTTACGCCGAGCACGCCGAGGCCTGGCGCCGCCTCGGCCATCGGGTCGTCGAACTCTGCGAGGCCAGCGTGCCGCGTGCGCTGGAGCAGCTCGACGTGCTGGTGGTGGTCAATCCGAACAATCCCACCGGCCAGCTGATTGCGCCGCAGCGCCTGCTGGAATGGCGCAGTGAGCTGGCGGCCTACGGCGGCTGGTTGGTGGTGGACGAGGCGTTCATGGACTGCACGCCGCAGCACAGTCTGGCCGAGCACAGCCATCTGCCCGGACTGATCGTGCTGCGCTCGTTCGGCAAATTCTTTGGCCTGGCCGGCGCGAGACTGGGTTTCGTACTTGCCTACACTGGCCTGCTGCGTTCGCTCGCCAGGCTGCTCGGCCCCTGGGCGGTGAATGGCCCGACGCGGCAGCTGGGCGCAGTGCTGCTGGCTGATCAGTCTGCTCAGCAGCGCCAGCGCGAATGCCTGCACTGCGACGGCCAGCGTCTGACCGACCTGCTACGCCGCCATGGCCTTGCGCCGCTGGGCGGCTGCGCACTGTTCCAGTGGTGGGTCAGCGACGACGCTGCTCTGCTGCATGACTTTCTCGCCCGTCGCGGCATTCTCACGCGGTTTTTCGCTCAGCCTTCCAGCGTGCGTTTCGGCCTGCCGACCGATATTGGTTGGGCGCGACTGGATCAGGCTCTGCAATTTTTCAGGGAGCAACATCCATGACGACGCTGATGGTGCAGGGCACCACCTCCGACGCCGGCAAGAGCACGCTGGTGACGGCGCTGTGCCGCTGGTTGGCACGCCAGGGGGTTGCCGTCGTGCCGTTCAAGCCGCAGAACATGGCGCTGAACAGCGCGGTAACCGCGGATGGCGGTGAAATCGGCAGGGCTCAGGCCGTACAGGCGCAGGCGGCGAACCTCGCGCCGCACACCGACATGAACCCGGTGCTCCTGAAGCCCAACAGCGACATCGGTGCTCAGGTGATCATCCACGGCCGCGCCGTGACCAGCATGGATGCCGCGGCCTACCACGACTACAAGCGCGTGGCGCTGCAGGCGGTGCTCGACTCGCACCGCCGGCTGTCCGCGGCTTATCGCGTGGTGATGGTCGAGGGCGCCGGTTCGCCTGCGGAGATCAATCTGCGCGCCGGCGATATCGCCAACATGGGCTTTGCCGAGGCGGTGGACTGCCCGGTGATCCTGATCGCCGATATCGACAAGGGTGGGGTGTTCGCCCATCTGGTCGGCACTCTGGCATTGCTCTCGGCAAGCGAGCAGGCGCGGGTTCAGGGCTTCGTCATCAACCGCTTCCGTGGCGATATCGCCCTGTTGCAGCCCGGCCTCGACTGGCTGGAACAGCGCACCGGCAAGCCGGTGCTGGGCGTGCTTCCATACCTGATGGATTTCCATCTGGAAGCCGAGGACGCCATCGACGTGCGCCAGTCCGGCAAGGTTGGCGAGGCGCTGAAGGTGGTGGTGCCGGTGCTGCCGCGCATCAGCAACCATACCGACTTCGATCCGCTGCGCCTGCACCCGCAGGTCGATCTGCAATTCGTCGGTGCCGGGCAAGCGATCCCGGCTGCCGATCTGATCATCCTGCCCGGCTCGAAAAGCGTTCGCGCCGACCTTGCTTGGCTGCGTGCCAATGGCTGGGAAGCGGCGATCCGGAAGCACCTGCGCTACGGCGGCAAATTGCTGGGTATCTGCGGT
Source organism: Pseudomonas sp. LM13 (assembly GCF_041381355.1). Lineage (NCBI taxonomy): Bacteria > Pseudomonadati > Pseudomonadota > Gammaproteobacteria > Pseudomonadales > Pseudomonadaceae > Pseudomonas > Pseudomonas sp. LM13. The sequence continues at coordinate 41,872 of NZ_JACBXH010000016.1, read as the reverse complement.
GGCCTGCAGATGCTCGGCACGCGCATTGCCGATCCGCTCGGGCTGGAAGGCGCAGCGGGCGAAAGCACCGGGCTTGGTCTGCTGGACTTCGCCACCGTACTCGAAGCCGACAAGCAGCTGCGTAACGTGCAGGGCCGGTTGCTGCCGGAAGGCGTGCCGGTAAGCGGCTACGAGATTCATGCCGGTGTCAGCAGTGGCCCGGCCCTCGAGCAGCCAGCGGTGCAGCTTGATGACGGGCGCGGCGATGGCGCCATCAGCGTCGACGGCCAGATCCTCGGCACCTATCTGCACGGCCTGTTCGAAGGCCCCGAGGCCTGTGCCGCGCTGCTGCGCTGGGCGGGCCTGGATGCGGTGCAATCCGTCGATTACCACGGCTTGCGCGAGCGCGACATCGAGCGCCTCGCCGACCTGGTCGAGACACATCTGGATACCGCGCGGTTACGCGCGCTCTGCGGGCTGGAAGACTGAGCATGCTGGAACTGATCCTTGGCGGGGCCCGCTCGGGCAAGAGCCGCTTCGCCGAGCGTCTGGCTGCCGACAGCGGCCTGGCGGTCAGCTATATCGCCACCAGCCAGGCGCTGGACGGCGAGATGACCGAGCGCATCGCCCATCACCGTGAGCGGCGCCCGGCGCACTGGGCACTGGTCGAAGAACCCCTGCAATTGGCGCGGGTGCTGCGCGAGCAGGCTGCCGCTGATCGCTGCCTGCTGGTCGACTGCCTGACCCTCTGGCTCACCAATCTGCTGATGCTGGATGACGCGGCGCACCTCGCCGAGGAACGCGATGCCGTGCTCGAATGCCTGGACGGGTTGCCGGGCCGAATCCTGCTGGTCAGCAACGAGACCGGCCTCGGCGTGGTGCCGCTGGGTGAGCTGACCCGTCGTTATGTCGACGAGGCCGGCTGGTTGCACCAGGCCGTGGCGGAACGGGCGCAGCGGGTGACCTTCATGGTCGCCGGGTTACCCATGACATTGAAGGAAGCGCATTGATGCATGATTGGTGGAACGAGACTTGTCGAGCGTTGGACGAAACCGTTCGCGCCCAGGCATTGGCGCGACAGGACCAGTTGACCAAGCCACGCGGCGCGCTCGGCCAGCTCGAAGCCCTGGCGGTGGCGCTGGCAGCCATGCAGGGCAGCCAGCGGCCGCAGGTCGAGTGCCTGCATGTCAGCGTGTTCGCCGGCGACCATGGCGTGGTGGTGGAGGGCGTTTCGGCGTATCCGCAAGCGGTGACCGGGCAGATGCTGCGCAATTTCGTCGGCGGCGGTGCTGCACTGAGCGTGTTGTCGAAGCGGCTGGGCGCGCCGCTGGAAGTGATCGACCTGGGCACGGTGGAGCCGCTGCATCTGGATGGCGTAAGCCATTTGCGGCTTGGCCCTGGCACGGCGAACCTGGCGCGCGAAGCGGCGATGACTGACGAACAGTTGCGTCAGGCTCTGCTGGTCGGCCGCGACAGCGCGCAGCGGGCCGCCGAAGGTTCTGCCCAGCTGTTCATCGGTGGCGAAATGGGCATCGGCAACACCACCAGCGCCAGCGCCCTGGCTGCCGTGCTGCTGCCGCGCTCGCCGTTGACGCTGGTCGGGCCGGGCACCGGGCTCGATCTGGCCGGTGTTCGACACAAGGTTCAGGTGATCCAGAGTGCGGTCCGGTTGCATGCCGCACACTGTGGTGAGCCGCTGGAAGCCTTGCGCCGTCTAGGCGGATTCGAGATTGCGGCCTTGGCAGGTGCCTATCTGCGCTGTGCGCAGCTGGGCATTGCAGTACTGGTCGACGGTTTTATCTGCAGCGTTGCCGCACTTTGTGCGGTGCGGCTGAATCCGGCCTGTCGGCCGTGGCTGATTTTCGCCCATCGCTCTGCCGAGCCGGGGCACCTGGCCGTCCTGGAAGCGCTCGGTGCCGTGCCGCTGCTCGATCTCGGCCTGCGCCTGGGGGAAGGCAGCGGCGCTGCGCTGGTGGTGCCGTTGTTGCAGCAGGCGTGCGCGCTGCACAACGAAATGGCGACGTTCGCCGAAGCCGCAGTTTCGGACCGAACGGCATGATCACGAGCATCGATCTGCTGCGCCATGGTGAGACCGAGCAGGGCGGTGGCTTTCGCGGCAGCCTCGACGATGCGCTGACTGAGCGTGGCTGGCAGCAGATGCACGATGCGGTTGCTGGCGCCGGTCCCTGGGACGTGCTGGTCAGCTCGCCGCTGCAGCGCTGTGCCGCCTTCGCGCGGGAGCTCGCCGCACAGCACGGCCTGCCGCTGCAGCTGGAACCGGACCTGCGCGAGCTGCATTTTGGCGACTGGGAAGGCCGTAGCGCCGCCGATCTGATGCAGGACAGTGCCGAGGCGCTCGGCCTGTTCTGGGCCGATCCTTATGGCTTCACAGCGCCTGGCGGTGAGCCGCTGGTGCAGTTCGAAGCGCGTGTGCTGGCCGCTATTGACTGCCTTGGGCAGCGCTTTGCCGGCCAGCGGTTGTTGGTCATCTGTCATGCCGGCGTCATGCGCCTGCTGCTGGCGCGTGCGCGGGGCCTGCCTCGGGAGCGGCTGCTGGATGTGGTAGTGGCCCACGGCGAGCTACTGCCGCTCGCCGCTTGCGCGGCGGGCGAACCGGCCGCCGTCGTGGAATAGGCCCTGCCGATGCTGCCGCTACTGATCGCCCTGCAATTTCTCACCAGCCTGCCGGTCCGCCTGCCCGCCATGCCCACGCCGGAGCAGCAGGGGCGCTCGTTGCTGTATTACCCGCTGGTGGGTTTGCTGCTGGGTGCGCTGCTCTGGCTCGCGGCCATCCTGCTGGCAGGCGCGCCGCCGTTGCTGCAGGCGGCCTTGCTGCTCACCCTCTGGGTCGCGCTGACCGGCGCCCTGCACCTCGATGGCCTGGCCGACAGCGCCGATGCCTGGCTCGGCGGTTTCGGCGACCGCGAACGCACCCTGACGATCATGAAGGACCCGCGCAGCGGTCCTGTCGCCGTGGTGGTGCTGGTACTGGCGCTGCTGCTCAAGTTCGCCGCGTTGCTGGCGCTGCTGCAGGCGCAGCAATATGCGGTACTGCTGCTGGTGCCCGTGCTGGGGCGTGCGGCGCTGCTGGCGCTGTTCATGACCACGGTCTACGTACGGCCCAATGGCCTCGGCCAGGCGCTGGCGGAGAATCTGCCGCGACCCTGGGCGCGCGGGGTGCTGGCCGCGGTCGCCCTGAGCTGCCTGCCGTTCGGCATGGCCGGGCTGATCGCCCTGCTGATGGCCGCGGCGACATTCCTCCTCGCGCGCCGCGCCGTGCTCCGCCGCCTCGGCGGCACCACCGGCGACACCGCCGGCGCCCTGCTCGAGCTGGTGGAATGCTCGGTGCTGGTGGGCCTGGCATTGCAACTGGGGCCGTAGGCTGGGTTGAGCGCAGCGAAGCCCAACATACGGAGCATCGGGAAACACGCCCGCCGCGCCATTGTTTGCTCGCCGTCGCCTATGGGCGAGACGTTGGGGGAGCATTGTTGGGCTTCATCGCTACGCTTCTCAACCCAACCTACCCAGGGTCGTAGGTTGGGTTGAGCGCAGCGAAGCCCAACATACGGAACTCGGGAAACACGCCCGCCGCGCCATTGCTTTGCTCGCCGTCGCCTATGGGCGAGACGTTGGGGAGCACTGTTGGGCTTCGTCGCTGCGCTCCTCAACCCAACCTACCCAGGGTCGTAGGTTGGGTTGAGCGCAGCGAAGCCCAACATACGGAACTCGGGAAACACGCCCGCCACGCCATTGTTTTGCTCGCCGTCGCCTATGGGCGAGACGTTGGGGAGCACTGTTGGGCTTCGTCGCTGCGCTCCTCAACCCAACCTACCCAGGGTCGTAGGTTGGGTTGAGCGCAGCGAAGCCCAACATACGGAACATCGGGAACACACCCGCCGCGCCATTGTTTGCTCGCCGTCGCCTATGGGCGTGACGTTGGGGAGCGTTGTTGGGCTTCGTCGCTGCGCTCCTCAACCCAACCTACCCAGGGTCGTAGGTTGGGTTGAGCGCAGCGAAGCCCAACATACGGAGCATCGGAAACACGCCCGTCGCGCCATTGTTTGCTCGCTGTCGTCTATGGTGGTGACGTTGGGGAGCATTGTTGGGCTTCATCGCTGCGCTCCTCAACCCAACCTACCCAGGGTCGTAGGTTGGGTTGAGCGCAGCGAAGCCCAACGAGCGCGGTGTCAGGCCACGGATTCGTCACGCCATCGGTCTTTTCGAAGCCCCGAAGACCATCTTCGCCGCGGCACGCTCAGCCTGCGTTCAGCCCGGCCTAGGTTTCCGGCGCGAGGGCGGCATCGAGTTGCGCCGCCAGGCTGCCGTCGGCTTCCAGGCCGAGGATGATGTCGCAGCCGCCGACCAGCTCGCCGCGCAGGAACAGCTGCGGGTAGGTCGGCCACTGCGAGATCTTCGGCAGCTTCTCGCGGATGTGCGGCGCCAGCAGCACGTTGACCGTGGCGAACGGCCGGCCGCTGTTCTTCAGCGCCGCCACCGCAGCGCGGGAGAAGCCGCACTCCGGGGCGTCCGCCGTGCCCTTCATGTAGAGCAGCACCGGATGCTCGGCGAGCTGCTGGCGAATACGGGCTTCGGTATCGAGAACCTGCATGTGTTCACTCCATTGCCAGTGCGTAGCGGGCGCCGTGGATGCCCGGGTTGGGCCGGGCCCGTTGCGGGCGGGCCTTCCAGGCCTGGTAGCCGCCATCCAGGCTGTAGCAGTTGACGAAGCCGAAGTCGCTGAACAGCTGCGCCATGTCGCGGCTGGCATGGCCGCGTTCGCAGCAGATGATCAGGTGAACATGGGGCGGCGTGCTTTTGAGCAGGGTGCGCAGGTTCAGCTCGCTGAGGCGGGTGGCGCGCGGGTCGTGGCCCTGGCAGTAGGCGCGGGCATCGCGCATGTCCAGCAGCATGGTGTTTTCGGTCGCCAGCAGCCGTTGGGCCTGCTCGACGCTGATGCGTTGGTAATCGCTCATTGCTCTTCTCCAAAACAATCGTGGTAGGTCGGGCAGGTATCGCAAGAGGGAGCGCGGCAGACGTAGCCGCCGCCCTGTTCGCATAGTTGTTTGTAGAAGAATTTCTTCCAGCGCATGTCCTGGGTGTTGCGCCGGGCCAGGTGCGGGAAGTTGTACATCAGCAGGGCGCGCAGCTGCGCCCGGGAGTCGAGGCCCAGGTCGCGCCACAGGTGCTCGCTGCCGAGGCAGGCGGCGGCGACGATGGCGGCCAGCGCCGGCTCGCCGAGGTCGTCCTGCCCGGCCAGCAGCAGGTCGTGAAGTGCCTGCCATTCCTCCTGGCGCAGTGCCAGCAGTTCCTCGCGCAGGGCATCGCGTTCGTCGAGCAGGCGGTAGTTGGCTCTGCGGACCGCCGGCTGCAGGCCATGGCGCGCCAGCAGCCCGGCATATTGCGCGGCGTCGAGCCCGAGGTGCTTCGGCAGGCAGCTGCGGCCATCGCGCTGGGCCCGGACGATCTGTGCCAGCCAGGTCGTATTGGCTTCGGCCTCGACCTGCAGACGCAGCGCTACCTGGCTCATTGCGAGGCGCTCGCGGCGGGGCGGCAGCCGAGCGCCGAGCTGGTACCCAGCGAACAGCCGCTGATGTTCGGCGCCAGCGCCGGCAGGCGGCCGTGGCACGGCAACCAGGCGTTGATGCCCACCAGGTCGAAGTCGACCATGTAGTGCATGCCGCAGCGGATCAGCGGGCGGCGGATCAGCAGCGGCTGGGCCACCATCAGATCCAGCGCCTGTTCGGCGTTCAGTTCGCTTGGATCGAGCTCGCCATACTTGATCGCCGGGGCCGACGGGTTGAACCACTCGGCCACCGGCAGCCCGCCGAAGAACGGCCGCAGGCGTTCCGGCGTCCAGGTCTCGCGCAGCAGGTCGCGTACCTCCAGCTCGATGCCCGCCGAGCGCAGCAGTTCCTTCTGCAGGCGGTTGGTGGCGCAGCCGGGTTTCTCGTAGAAGATGATGCAGGACATGGGGACCTCCTCAGCGGGCCTGGATGGCGCGCATGGCCTCGGCCAGGCGCTCCGGAGGGATGCCCGTCAGCGAGCCGGCCGGGTTGGCCGGGCTGCCGTCGGCGAGCAGGATCGCGCCTTCGATGGGGCAGATGCTCGCGCACTGTTGCTCGGCATAGTCGCCGTCGCACTCGGTGCACTTGTGCGCGCTGATGCGGAAGTGCGTGGCGCCGGGGCTGATCGCCTCGCTCGGGCAGACGTCCAGGCAGGCCCAGCAGTTGACGCAGGATTCGACGATTCGCAGTGCCATGCTTCACCTCCTCATGCCGTCAGGCATTGCTCCGCAGCGTGTGCCGACGCATCGAGACGGCCGTTGGCGATCATCTCCTGGTACACCGCCAGCACCGCTTCCTCGATGGGCTCCATGGCGTGCTCGCCGTTGGGCTGGATGCCGGCGGCCTCCAGCTCGCCCCAGGGCTCGAAGCCGATCTTCGAGCAGAGCACCGCCTCGCAGCCCTTGAGTGCGCGGAGGCTGCCCGACAGCGCGCTTTCCTTGTCGCCGCAGCTGTCGTTGCCGATGCAGTACTGCTCGACCTTGCGATGGCCGATGAAACGCACTCCGGCCGGCGAGGCCTCGTAGACGAGGAACTCGCGGGCATGGCCGAAATGCTGGTTGACCAGGCCAGCGCCGCTGGTGGCGACGGCCATCAGCACCGGGCGATGGCGCGTGTCCGTCAAGCCCGTGAGCGGTGGCGTGGCCAGGCGCGCCTTCTTCGCCGCGCGCTCGTCCAGTTCTTCCTTGATCGCCGCATGGATGGCGGCGCGCTTGACCATCGCCGCGTCGTAGTCGATGTCCATTGTCTCGATCTTGTCGAGGGTGAACTCGTCGCCGCGGTCCTCGCCGAGCAGGCCCACCGCGTCGGCGCGGCACTGGCGGCAGTGGCGCATCATGTTCATGTCGCCGGCGCAGGCGTCCTGCAGGTCCTGCAGTTCCTCCGGCTCCGGGCTGCGCTGGCCCATCACGCCGTAGAAGGTGCCGTGCTCGGCCTCGGCGATCAGCGGCATGACGTTGTGCAGGAAGGCGCCCTTGGCCTTGACGATGCGGCTGACTTCTTTCAGGTGTTCATCGTTGACGCCGGGGATCAGCACCGAGTTGACCTTCACCAGGATGCCGCGCTCGACCAGCATCTCCAGGCCCTTCTGCTGGCGCTCGATGAGGATCTTCGCCGCCTTGCGCCCACGGATGCGTTTGTTGTTCCAGTAGATCCAGGGATAGATCTCGGCGCCGATGTCCGGGTCCACGCAGTTGATGGTGATGGTCACATGGTCGATGTTGTGCTTGGCCAGCTCGTCGACGCAGTCGGGCAGCGCCAGGCCGTTGGTGGAGACGCACAGCTTGATGTCCGGCGCCTGCTCGGAGAGCATGCGGAAGGTCTCGAAGGTGCGCTGCGGGTTGGCCAGCGGGTCGCCCGGCCCGGCGATGCCGAGCACCGTCATCTGCGGGATAGTCGCCGCCACCGCCTTGACCTTCTTCACTGCCTGGACTGGGTCCAGCAGTTCGGAGACCACGCCGGGGCGCGACTCGTTGGCGCAGTCGTACTTGCGGTTGCAGTAGTGGCACTGGATGTTGCAGGCCGGCGCCACCGCCACGTGCATGCGCGCGAAGTAGTGGTGCGCCTCCTCGGAGTAGCAGGGGTGGTTGTGCACTTTCTCGCGGATATGCTCGGGCAGGTGCGCGAGCTGGTCGTCCGAGCTGCCACAGGAACCCGCTGAACAACCGCCCCCGGCGGCATGCCCGGCCTCGCTCTGGCCCAGTACGTTCAGTTCCATGTTCGGTCTCCGAATAGAGGTCTGTCGCGGATACCTGGAGCAAGGGCCGTGCCTGTTTTCAATGCATTGTTTTTGAACGATTTTTCCAGCGCGTAGGCGGGATTCGTTGTTTCGCAACGAACAAAGTGGCGGAGTGGGGCGGGGCAACTGTCGCAAAGGCGACAAGGTGCGGCGCCCCGGTCCGCTGGTGCCGGGCTACTCCTCGAGGCGCCCGCTGGCGTCGCGATCGTGCGCATAGCGTCTCTTGAGCGGAAACGCCGGCAACCAGGACTCGCGGCGGACGGTCCAGAGCTCGTAGGTGGGCATCAGCAGGTCGGGGACATCCAGGGCTCCCAGGCTCACTTCGATTTCGTCCGCGGGGCGCGCGAAGACGGACGAGCCGTAGCGGGGACAGAAGAACCGCCCGGGATAGTCGCGTGTCTCGCCCGTGACCGTCACCGCCGCCAGGGGGAATATCGCCGAGGCGTGGAACAGGGCCCTGTGATGCTTGCGGCAGTCGAGACAATGGCAAAGGCCGACCCGATATGGGCGGCCCGACACCACGATGCGGACGTCGCCGGACAGGCAACCACCGCTGAATCGCGTCATGGCGCAGCTTCTCTGAGTCAAATGGCGCTGGGCTTTGCGCGCCTGCCTGTGTCGTGAAAATAGCAGTTCAAGGTATAAGCATGCCGACTTCGCCCACGCGCCAGGGCGGTGCATCGGTTAAAGGCCCCGCTGGCTCACCTTCAAGCCACCCGGCGACCGGCGTGAGGGCGCCGGCCATCGTTTCGCCGGCGACCTCCAGGCGGGCCGTTCTTGTGAACGCTAGCGGCGTTACGCCCCGCCCGGCCCCGCGACACGCAGCGCTTCGGCGACCAGCGAGAAGGCCGGCGACGGCTGCTTGCGGCTCGGGTAGTAGAGGTAGTAACCCTCGAACGGCGCACACCAGTCCTCCAGTACGCGCACCAGCCGGCCTTCCTCGATATGCGGGGCGAATTCGTCTTCCGGCAGGAAGGCGATGCCCAACCCTTCGAGCGCCGCCTGCACGATATGGGGCGTGCTGTTGAGGACCAGCTGGCCATCGACGCGGACGTTCAACTGCCGGCCCCGGCGCTCGAATTCCCAGACGTACAGGCCGCCATGGGTGGGGAAGCGCAGGTTGATGCAGCGGTGCGCCATGAGGTCGCCCGGCGCCTTCGGTATGGGGTTGCGGGCGAAGTAGGAGGGTGATGCGACCGCGGCCATGCGCAGCTTGGGGCCGATGGGCAGCGCGATCATGTCCTTGTCGATGGTGTCGCCCAGGCGCACGCCCGCGTCGAAGCGATCCGCCACGATGTCCCTGAATCCGTAATTGACGTCGAATTCGACGTTGATGTCCGGAAACTCGTGCAGCAAGGGGGCGAGTTTCGGCAGCAGCGTGGTGCGCAGGACGTGATCGGCGCAGGTGATCCGCACCGTCCCGGCCGGCTTGTCGCGCATCTCCGTCAGCACGTCCAGCTCCGCCTCGATTTCGTCGAAGCGGTGGCCGATCGCATGCAGCAGCCGTTCGCCCGCCGCCGTGGGCGAGACGCTGCGCGTGGTACGCGTGAGCAGGCGGATCTGGAGCCTTTTCTCCAGGCCGCTGATCGCCTGGCTGAGCGCCGATTGCGTCACGCCCAGCTGGGCGGCGGCGCGCGTGAAGCTGCCCGCACGCGCCACCGTGACGAAGGAGAGGAGATCGTTGAGGTTGCGTCTGACCATGGGGCGCAGTTTCGCATGAATGATTGATTAGTAGTTCTTATATCCGTTTTAAGGATTGATTAGCTAGTTGCGGGTGCATTCTTGCGGGAACATTATCCGGCATGAAAACGAACGGAACAGAGTGGCAACGGATGCCACCGCGACAGTGGACATCATGGCAATGAAGAAAAAGCCTTTTCCTCTCTCCTGGCCTTCGTTGCGTCGCTCGGCCTTGCCGCTGTTCGCCAGCTCGTTGCTGGGACTGGCGGCTTGCTTACCCGGCAACTCGGTGGCGCAGCCAGCCACGCCCGCGAAGGAATTCCCCATGAAGATTCGCCTGATCGTCGATGGCCAAAGCGCCACCGCCACGCTGTACGACAATGCCACCGCGCGTGATTTCGCCACGCTGCTGCCGCTGTCGCTGACGATGGAGGACTACGCCACCATCGAGCGCGTATCCAGCCTGCCGCGCAAGTTGTCCACGCAAGGCGCGCCGGACGGCATGGCGCCGGTGGCCGGCGAGCTGACCCACTACGCGCCCTGGGGCAACCTGGCGATTTTCGTCGAGCGTCGACCCCATGCGCGGGGCCTGCTGCCGCTGGGCAAGGTGGAGGAAGGCCTGTCCATCCTGGCCAGACCCGGGCCGTATCAGCTACGGATCGAGCGAATCGGGAACTGATGCCTCGGCTGCGCGCCTGGACGGCGCGGCAGCTTCGTTCGTTTCCCGTTCCTCGTGCGATGCACGCCCTAGCTGGCCGGGCACGACCTTTCACTCTCGGATCGAAGCACAGACAAGGCTTTCATGACCGCTCGAACATCCGCCGCGCCCATGGCCGGCACCGACACCCCATACGAAGCCGGACAAGCGGCCTCCTGGAGCGGCGTCTTCGCCCTGTCGTTCTGCGCGTTCGCGCTGATCGCATCGGAATTCCTGCCCGTCAGCCTGCTGACGCCCATGGCGAATGACCTCCGGGTCAGCGAAGGCATGGCGGGGCAGGGCATCGCGATCTCCGGCGCATTCGCCGTCCTGACGAGCCTGTTCATTTCGACGCTGGCCGGCAACCTGAACCGCAAGACGCTGTTGCTCGGGCTGACGGCGGCGATGGGTGTGTCGGGCGCCATCGTCGCGCTGGCGCCGAACTATTTCACCTACATGCTGGGCCGGGCGCTGATCGGCGTGGTCGTCGGCGGTTTCTGGTCGATGTCGGCGGCCATGGCCATCCGCCTGGTGTCGTCGCGCGATGTGCCGCGCGCCCTGGCCATCGTCAACGGCGGCAACGCACTGGCCACTGTGGTGGCCGCGCCGCTGGGCGCCTACCTGGGAACCGTCATCGGTTGGCGCGGCGCTTTCCTTTGCCTGGTGCCGGTAGCCCTGATCGCCCTGGCCTGGCAATGGAGGACGCTGCCTCCCATGCCGGCCGCGGCGCGGGCGTCGGGCAGCGCCAGTGCGTTCAAGGTGTTCACGCTGCTCGGGCGTCCCGGCGTCGGCGTGGGCATGCTGGCCAGCAGCCTGCTGTTCATGGGGCAGTTCGCGCTGTTCACCTACGTGCGGCCGTTCCTGGAAACGGTCACGGGCGTACAGGGAAGCGCGATATCGCTCATTCTGCTGGTGATCGGCGCGGCGGGTTTCATCGGCACCGTGCTCATCGGCCGGGTCCTGCAGCGGGGTTTCTACCAGACGCTGATCGCCATCCCGCTGTTGATGGCCGTGACGGCCCTGGCGCTGATCGCCTTCGGCAGCTGGCTGGCCATCGTCATCGTGTTGCTGGGCCTGTGGGGGCTGGCCGGCACTGCCGCGCCCGTGGGCTGGTGGTCCTGGATCGCCAGGGTCTTTCCCGGGGATGCCGAGGCGGGTGGTGGCCTGTTCGTCGCCGTCGTGCAGTTGTCCATCGCGCTGGGTTCGACCCTGGGTGGCCTGCTGTTCGACCACAGCGGCTACCGGAGCACGTTCATCATGAGCGCCGTGTTGCTGGCGAGCTGCGCCGCCCTGGCGGCCATGACGGCGCGCGGAGCGGCGGCGCGTGCCTGACGGGGGCTTCCGACGACATTGGAGAGCCGATCATCAAGCCGGCTTATGACTTCCAGGGCCGTGTCTCACTGAAAGAACGGGAGAAATAGCTTGAACAAACCCTGCGTCATCATTCACGCGCTGACGTCGCTGGACGGGAAGCTCGACCGTCCTGAATGCGACTCGGCGGCCCTTCAATGCGAGCAACCGGGCTGGCGTGAACTTCGGCAAAAGGTGAACGGAGGGCGGTCCTGATGAAGAAAGTCATCGTACTGGGCGCCAACGGCCGCACAGCCAGGGAAATCGTTCCACGCCTGCTGGAGCAGGGCGATGTGGAGCTGATGCTTTTCGCGCGCCACGCCGAACGCCTGCATGATTTCAAGAGTCCGCGCGTCCAGGTGGTCGAGGGCGACGCCCGCAGTCCAGATGCTCTGAAAAAGGCCCTCCAGGGTCAGGATATCGTCATCAGTGCGCTGGGCGGCATGGACCTCGGCGACGTCACGCAAGCCTTGGTCGAGACGATGGAGGCGCTTGGCGTTCGCCGCATCATCGCCATCAGTGCCGGAGGCATCTACGACGAACTGCCCGAGCCGTTCAATTCCTGGGACAAGAGCGTGGTAGGGCAGACCCGACCCACCAATCTGAAAACGGCCGAGGTGATCGAGAGTTCCTCCCTGGATTACACCATCCTGCGCCCGGTCTGGCTGACGGATGAAACCACCGAAGAGGTCCAGCTGACGCACAAGGGGGAGATCTACAAGGGCACGGAGACCTCGCGCGCCAGTCTTGGGCGCTTCGTGGCCGATCTCGTCGAGCATCCCGAGCGCCACGTCAACGAAAACCTCGGCATCAGCCAGCCTCATACCGAGGGGAACAGGCCCGCTGCCTATCGCTAGGAAACCACGATGAGCACCTGTCCTGGCGCATCACGGCCCCGTACGCCCCGAGAACACCAGAACCTCCAACGCCAAGGAGAAAACCATGAACGAATCCAACCCGAAGATCGCCACCAGCGGGCAGCCCGGCTCCCGCAGAGCGTTCATCCAGGGCTCCCTTCTCGTCGGCTCGGCAGCGCTTCTCGCCGGGCCGGCGGCCCTGGCGGCAGCGACTTCCAGCAGCAGCGAGGCAGGCACCATGCAACTGACACAGGAATGGGACAAGGTCTTCCCTCGAAGCGAGAACCTTGACCACCAGAAGATCACGTTCACTAACCGCTACGGCATCACCCTGGCGGCCGACCTGTATCTGCCGAAGAAGCGTAGCGGCGAGCGGCTTCCCGCGATCGTCGTCAGCGGCCCGTTCGGCGCGGTGAAGGAACAGTCGTCCGGCCTGTACGCGCAAACCATGGCCGAGCGCGGCTTCGTCACCCTGGCGTTCGACCCGTCCTACACCGGTGAGAGCGGCGGCGAGCCGCGCAACGTCGCCTCGCCGGACATCAATACCGAAGACTTCAGTGCGGCGGTGGACTTCATCGGCCTGCGCCCGGAAGTCGATCGCGAGCGCATCGGCATCATCGGTATCTGCGGCTGGGGCGGCATGGCGCTGAACGCCGTGGCCGTGGACAAGCGCGTCAAGGCCGTCGTGGCCAGCACCATGTACGACATGACGCGGGTCATGTCCAAGGGCTACAACGACAGCGTGACCCTCGAACAGCGCACGCAGACGCTGGAGCAACTGAGCCGGCAGCGCTGGCAGGACGCGGAAAACGGTACCCCCGCCTACCAGCCGCCCTACAACGAACTGCAGGGTGGCGAGGCGCAGTTCCTGGTCGACTACCACGACTACTACCGGACGCCGCGCGGCTACCATCCGCGGGCGGTCAACTCCGGCAATGCCTGGACGATCACCACGCCGCTGTCGTTCATGAACATGCCGCTGCTCACCTACATCGAGGAAATCTCGCCACGCCCGGTCCTGTTGATCCATGGCGAGAACGCGCATTCGCGCTACTTCAGCGAAACCGCCTACGAGGCGGCGGCCGAGCCGAAGGAACTGCTGATCGTCCCGGGCGCCAGCCACGTCGACCTGTACGACCAGTTGGACAAGATCCCCTTCGACAGGATCACGGCGTTCTTCGGCGAACACCTGCGCTAGGGACTGAATGAGTCCCTCATGATTCGGTGCGGATTCATGACATGCCGGGCGGCGAAGCCCCGCGGGCGTGCGCTCGATACGCGGCAATGGCACGTGCGATCCGTGGTGCCCTTGCCGCGCCGGATACAACGGTTATCGTTGCTGGCAAACGTCGCAATCTTGATGCGTGCGCCTGCTTCGAGCCGATGATTCGCCTGGCAACGATACGCCGCCACAGGTCATGTTGAATCTGGCGGCCAGAACCGGAAGACACGCCCATGGACCGTCGAAGATTTCTCACCGCAGGCGCTGAGCTGGGGGCTGCACTGGTCGCAGGATCGCTCCTGCCCGCCACCGCATGCTGGGCACAAACGCCACCGAATCCACGTAAGGAGACCTCCATGCCCAGGGCACAACGAGGTGCCGGCAAGGCCCGTGTGTTCATCACCGGTTCGGCCGATGGACTGGGCCATGCCGCGGCGCGGACGCTGCTCGCCGAGGGGCACGAGGTCGTCGTGCACGTCCGTTCCCGGGCCCGGCTGCCCGCCGTCGAGGAACTGCTGGAGCAGGGCGCCATCGCCACGATCGGCGATCTGTCGGACGTTGCGCAAATCCGTGATCTCGCCAGCCAGGTCAATGCGATCGGCCGGATGGATGCCGTTATCCACAACGCCGGCATCATTTCAGGCTCGCAGTTGCTGGTGGTCAACGTCGTCGCGCCATACCTGCTCACGGCCCTGATCCAGCGCCCCGAGCGCCTGATCTACCTGAGCAGCAGCATGCACCGGGGCGGGCGCGCCGACCTAGCCGGCATGGACTGGGCCGGCCGCACGTCCACGGGGAGCTACTCGGACAGCAAGCTGTTCGTCACCACCCTGGCCGCAGCCGTCGCGCGCTTGTGGTCGAAGGTGTACAGCAACGCGGTCGATCCGGGCTGGGTACCGACCAGGATGGGTGGCCCGGGCGCGCCCGACGACCTGCGGCTGGGACACCTGACCCAGGAGTGGCTCGCGACCAGTAATGACCTCGAGGCATTGACCAGCGGCGGCTATTGGCATCACCAACAGCGGGAGCAGCCGCATCCCGCCGTCAACGACGCAGGACTCCAGGACCGACTGCTGGCCGATCTCGCCCGCGCCACCGGCACGAAGCTGGCGTGATGGCGGCGCGGAGTTGCGTCGTCGCCTCGGGCTTCCCCGCAGCCGGCCGGACAGGCCGCCAGACACCAGCCGACACGCATCGTATCGAGAACGAAAGGAGGCAACCGCCGAGACGCGGTTGGAATCATGAAATCCCGGATTGACGACAGGATGACCGGTCAGTGCATCCGTAGCGTGCCGTTCTCACCTGCGCCGTGCCACGCGCACGGCAGCCAGTCGGGCGGCGAAGCGAGAGTGCGGAGTACTCCTGTATGAAAAAATTCTGCTCGCGTTTCCTGATGGTATGCGCCGGTATTGTCGTTCTGGGCGGTATTGGCATCGCCGCCTACCTGCAGCACCCGCTGTTCGGCGCGCTGCCGAGCGGCGAGTGGCTGGAGCGTATCGCGCGCTCGCCCAACCATGCCGATGGCGCATTCCACAACCAGATCGACACGCCGATGCGGACGACGGAGCAGCCCGAGTGGTCGATGTGGCTGGAGACGATCTTCGGGGAAAAGGGCCAGCCACGTCCGCCGGGTTCGATTCCCGCCATCAAGACCGATCTCGGGGCGCTCGATCCTGCGCAGGACCTGGTGATCTGGCTCGGCCACTCCTCCTACTTCGTGCAGTTGGCCGGGCAGCGCATCCTGATCGATCCGGTCTTCAGCAGCAATGCCGCACCCGTGCCGCGGGCGAATCTGGCCTTCGAAGGCACCAGCCTCTATACGGCGCAGGACATGCCCAAGATAGACGTGCTGCTGGTCACCCACGATCATTACGACCACCTGGACTATCCGAGCATCCTGGCGCTGCAGGCCAAGGTCAGGCGGGTGGTGGCCGGGCTCGGGGTGGGGGCGCACTTCGAGGCATGGGGCTACGACATGGACATCGTGCGCGAGGTCGATTGGTTCGATGTCGTCGAGCCGACACCAGGGCTGCAGATCCACGTCACCCCGGCCCGACATTTCTCCGGGCGTACCTTGACGCGCAACAGATCGCTGTGGGTCGGCTTCGCGCTGGTATCGCCCGAGCGCCGTCTGTTCTTCAGCGGCGACAGCGGCTACGCGCCGCACTTCGTCGAGATCGGCCGGCGGCTTGGTCCTTTCGACTGGGTGGCGCTCGATATGGGCCAGTACGATCCGCGCTGGGCCAATGTGCACATGAACCCCGAGCAGGCAGCGCAGGCGGCTGAAGACTTGCGAGCGAAGGTGTTGACACCCGCGCATGCTGGCCGCTTTTCCATCTCTCCCCACGATTGGGACGATCCGTTCAAGCGGATCACCGTCGCCAGCCAGGGACGCAGCTATGCATTGTGGACGCCGGAGATCGGCCGCCCCATTCACCTGGATGGCCGTGCCCAGGCGTTCAGCGCATGGTGGGAGGAAGCTTCAAGCTTCAAGCCAGGCTTCACCCCATTCTTCACCGCCAGGATTTCTGCCATCACGCTCACCGCGATTTCGGCGGGGGTCTTGCTGCCGATGTAGAGGCCGACCGGCGCATGCAGATGCCGCAGGGAGTCCTCCGTCTCGTCGAAGTGCTCGATGAAGCGGCGCCTGCGGCTCGCGGTGTTGCGCCGCGAGCCGATGGCGCCGACGTAGAAGGCGGGGCTGTGCAGCGCCGCCAGCAGGGCCAGGTCGTCGAGCTTGGGGTCGTGGCTCAGGGCGACGATGCAGGTGCGCGGGTCGGGATTCAGGGTACGAACCGCGTCGTCGGGCATTTCCGTGCTGAGCGCCACGCCTGCCACGGTCCAGGTTCCACGATGTTCGATGCGCGGATCGCAGACCGTCACCGCGAAGTCGTTGAACAGGGCCATGGTGGCCACGTACTCGGCCAGCGCGCCGGCGCCGATGAGCAGCATGCGGTATTGCGGCCCCAGGGTGCAGGACAGGCTGGCGCCATCGAAGCGCAGCGCCTCGGGGATCGAGGTCGGCTGCAGCGTCACCGCGCCGCTGGCGCAGTCGACCGTGCGCTGCATGAGCCGTCCCGATTCCAGCTGGCGCACCAGTTCGTCGAGCGCCGTGAAGTCCGGCTGGAACTCCAGCAGCAGTTCCAGCGTGCCGCCGCAGGGCAGGCCGAAGCGATGCGCCTCGTCCGCGGTGACGCCGTAGCGCACGACCGCGGGCGTCGTCTGCCCGATGTCTCCCGCGCCGCCGTAGGCGCGGGTGTAGCGGTGGACCAGGTCATCCTCGATGCAGCCGCCGGAGACCGAGCCCACGCAGCGGCCATCCTCGCGCAATGCCATCATCGAGCCCACGGGGCGCGGCGACGAGCCCCAGGTCTTGACCACCGTGACCAGCAGCAGCCGATGTCCGGCCGCATGCCAGTCGCGGGCGGTGCGCAGTACGCGTACATCGATGCTTTCCAATGTCGTGGTTCCTTATCGGGCATGAGCGGCCGTCAAGCGCGGCAGGGCATTCCTGTGTACTAGACCGTGCCCGCCCCGTCGCAGGTCGTGTGCGCCGACCGGCGGCGAATCGCCCGGCGTGCCCGAAGCCCACGACAGGCGACTTCCGGGCCGGTTCTTACGCCACCCTGCGCACCGGCAGGCTGCGCACGCGCTTGCCGGTGGCGGCGAAGATCGCGTTGCATAGCGCCGGCGCCACGGGCGGCACCGGCGGCTCGCCCACGCCGCCGGGCGGCAGGTCGTGGTCGTCGTTGACCAGGTGGGTGCGGATCAGCCGCGGCGAGGCGGAGTGGCGCAGCACTTCGTAGTCGTGGAAGTTGCTCTGCTGCACGCGGCCGCTCTCGAAGGTGATCTCGCTGGCCAGCGCCAGGCCCAGGCCCATGATGGCGCCGCCTTCCATCTGCGCGCGGATGCGTTCGGGATTGATCTGCGGGCCGCAGTCCAGCGCCATGTCGACGGCCAGCACGCGCACCTCGCCCTCGTCGTCCACGGCCACCTCGACCACGCTGGCCGTGTAGCTCATGAAGCTGTAGCAGAAGGCCAGGCCCAGGCCATGGCCCTCGGGCAGTTCGCGGCCCCAGCCGGCGCCTTCGCAGGCGGCCTCGATCACGCCGCGCAGGCGGCCGGTGTCGTAGGGGTAGCGTTCGGGCGACTCGGTGTAGTTCCAGGTGTCGGCCAGCGTGCCGGGGTCGAGCCGGCGTGCCGGCCCGATCAGGTCGAGGGCGAACTGCCGGTGGTCCTTGCCGGTGCGATGCGCCAGTTCGGCGATGAAGCATTGCGCGGCGAAGGCATGCGGGATGTTGGCCACCGAACGGAACCAGCCGATGCGCGCATGCGCCGGCACCTCGGCGGTTTCCACGCGCACGTTGGGGATGCGGTAGGGCATGTTGATGGCCGACATGGCCGACTCGAACAGCTGCTGGCCTTTCGCCCCTTCGGCGAACAGCGAGGCGATCGTGGGCGCGGCGCTGCGGTGCAGCCAGGAACGCACCTGGCCCTGCCGGTCGACGACGGCTTCCAGCCGTTCGCAGGAGACGGTGTGCAGGTAGTCGTGGCGGATGTCGTCCTCGCGCGTCCACACCAGCTTGACCGGGGTGCCTTCGGGCATGGCCCGGGCGACGATGGCGGCTTCATCGACGAAGTCGGGCTTGGACTTGCGGCCGAAACCACCGCCCAGCAGCAGGACGTTGACCTTGACCTTCTCGGGCAGGAGTCCGAGCCGGGCGGCCACGGCGTCCCGGGCGGCGACGGGGTTCTGGACCGAGGTCCAGACGTCGGCGCGGCCGTCCTGGATGCGCACCGTGGCCACGGGCGGCTCCATCGACGCATGGGCCAGGTGGGGCACGTAGTACTCGGCGGCGAAGCGCTCGCGCTCCGCTGCCTGCGCCCAACTGCCCGGGGCGTCGCCCTGGTCGCGCATCACCTTGCCGGGCGCGCGCGAAGCCTCTTCCAGCGCCTGGCGATAGGCGGCCGAGTCGTAGCCGGCATTGGCGCCGTCGTCCCATTCGAGTTCCAGCGCGGCACGGCCCTGCATGGCGGCCCAGGTGTTGCGCGCGACCACGGCCACGCCGCCCAGCGGCTGGAACGCCGGCGCGCCCTTGAAGGCGGGAATCTCGATGACCTGCAGCACGCCGGGCAGCGCCAGCGCCTTGCGGCTGTCCAGCCGGCGCAGCGTGCCGCCCACCACCGGCGGGCGCGCCACCACGGCGTAGACCATGCCGGGCAGGCGCATGTCCATGCCGTAGATGGCCTGGCCCGTGCCGATGTCTTCCAGGTCGACGAGGCGTACCCGGTCCTTGCCGATATAGCGGAACTCGGCGCGGGTCTTGAGCCGCAGCGTATCGCCCGTGGGCACGGGTTGCCTGGCCGCATCCGCCGCCAGTTCGCCGTAGCCCAGGCGGCGACCGCTGGGCAGGTGCAGGACTTCGTGCTGCGTCGCCCTGACCTCGGCGACCGGCACCGCCCAGCGCGCGGCGGCCGCCGCTTCGAGCATCTGCCGGGCGGCCGCGCCGACGCGGCGCATGGGCATCAGGAAGTGCCGCACGCTGCGCGAGCCGTCCACGTTCTGGTTGCCGTAGCGCGCCTCGTCGGCCTCGGCCTGCACGACCTTGACCCGGTCCCAGCGCGCCTCCATCTCGTCGGCCACCACCATCGGCAGGCTGGTGCGCACGCCGGTGCCCATCTCGGCGCGGTGCGCCACGATGGTGACGGTGCCGTCGGTCGCGATCGAGACGAAGACCAGCGGATCGTCCACCGTACCGCCGGGCATGCCGTCGGCACCGTATCGGGGAGCGTCGTCGGCCCAGGCGACGCTGACCAGGCCCCTGGCCGTCACGGCCAGCGTCAGCAGGCCCAGGCTGCCCTGCAGGAAACGACGTCGGGAGAGTGCGCTGCCGGTCATCTACTGGTCCCCCTGCGCAAGGACTTGCGCCGCCTGCTGGACGGCGGCGCGAATGCGCGGATAGGTGCCGCAGCGGCAGATGTTGCCGCTCATGGCTTCTTCGATCTGCTGCTCGCTGGGCGCCGGCGTGCTCTTGAGCAGGCCCACGGCCGTCATGATCTGGCCGGCCTGGCAGTAGCCGCACTGGGCGACGTTCTGTTCGAGCCAGGCGCGTTGCACCACCTGGCCCACGCGGTCGGCCTGCAGGCCTTCGATGGTGGTGATGGCGTGCCCGGCCGCCGTCGAAACGGGCGTGATGCAGGCGCGGACCGGCGCGCCGTCCATGTGTACCGTGCAGGCGCCGCACAGTGCCACGCCGCAACCGAACTTGCTGCCGGTCATGCCCAGCTCGTCGCGCAGCGCCCACAGCAGCGGCATGTCGTCGGGGACTTCGATGTCCCTGGCCTGGCCATTGACCTGAAGTCTCGCCATGGTGAACTCCTCGGGAAGGCAAAGGGCCACGGCCATGGCCCATCGCGGGTGATACGCGCTCGGAATTTTCCCGGAAAATATAGGCAGGCATTCATTAGAATGCCTACTAGCCGTATTAAGGACTCAACAGGTGTCCACTGTATTCGAGGCCCGGACGTGGCGCTCGAGGGGGCGCTGTGCCGTTCAGATCTTGCGCATGTGAATGTTCAGCGTCTGCACCCGGTAGGCGATCTGCCGGGGCGTCATGCCGAGCAGGCGGGCGGCCTTGGCCTGGACCCAACCGGCCTGTTCCAGGGCGGCGATGACGCGTTCGCGGTCGTCGAGGCTGTCGTCGGCGAGGTCGACCTCGGGGACCGGCGCCAGCGGCGTGGCGTCGTGGTCGAGGCCGGTGAGCGAGACCACGTCGCGGCTGATGGTGCCGTCCTCGCTCATGATCGCCGAGCGTTCCAGGCAGTTCTCCAGCTCGCGCACGTTGCCCGGCCAGCGGTGGCTCATCAGCAGGCGCAGGGCGCTGTCGGTCAGCTTGAGCGTGCGGCCCTGCTGGCGGGCTATCTTGTCGAGGAGGAATTCGGCCAGTTCCGGGATGTCGCCGCTGCGCTCGCGCAGCGGCGGGACGCGGATGGCCATGACGTTGAGCCGGTAGTAGAGGTCTTCGCGGAACTTGCCTTGCTCCACCTCGTGCTCCAGGTCGCGGTTGGTGGCGGCGACGATGCGCACGTTGACCTTCACCGTCTGGGTGCCGCCGACGCGCTCCAGCTCGCCTTCCTGCAGCACGCGCAGCAGCTTGGCCTGGAACATCGGCGAGATCTCGCCGATCTCGTCGAGGAACAGGGTGCCGCCGTCGGCCTGTTCGAAACGGCCCTTGCGCTGCTTCACGGCGCCGGTGAAGGCGCCTTTCTCGTGGCCGAACAGTTCCGATTCGAGCAGGGTTTCCGGTAGCGCGGCGCAGTTCAGGCGCACCAGCGGCTGGTGCGCGCGCGGCGAGTTGTAGTGGATGGCGCTGGCGATCAGTTCCTTGCCGGTGCCGGATTCGCCGAGGATGAGCACGGTGCTGTTCCACTTGGCCACCCGCCGTACCTGGTCGAATACCCGGCGCATGGAGGCGGTGTGGCCCACCACCATGTTCTCGAAGCCGTACTTGGCGCGGACTTCGCGGCGCAGTTCGTCGCGCTCGTCGACCACTTCCTGGCCGTCCTCGATGTTCACCACCAGGCGCACGGTCTGCGCCAGCAGGCGGGCGACGATTTCCATCAGGCGGGTGCGCTCGGGCATCAGCTCATCGGCACGGCGGTCGGGTTGCGCCGCCAGCACGCCGATGGTGGTGCCGTCGACGGCCTTGATCGGCACGGCGATGAAGGGCAGGTCCATGTCGTACAGCGCCAGCCGGTCGAGAAAGCGCGGTTCGGCGTCGATGCGGCCGAGCACCACGCTGTTGCCGTGCTTGAGGATGTTGCCGAACACGCCTTCGCCGATGCGGTAGCGGGCGCTTTCGCAGGCCCGCACCACGGCTTCGGAATCGCTGTGCACGGCGCCCACCTGCAGGCTGCCGTCCTTCGGGTTGCAGATGGAGACCAGTCCGTGCAGCAGGCCGAGGTCTTCGTGCAGCACGGCGAGGATATCGGCCAGCAGTTCCTCGATGGGCCGGCCGCGGTTGAGGATGCGGGCGATCTGCGCCAGCGCCTGCAGTTGAGCGTCCAGCAGTTCGCTGCGGGTCGGCGTGACGGGGCGTTCGGCGAATGTGGCGTTCATGCGAGCTCCCCCTGTCAACTGGCCGAGAAGGGCAGTTCGACGACGATCCTGCAGCCCTGATCGTAGCCGCTGTCGATATGCACCGTGCCGGCATGCTCGGTGACGGTTTCCTGCACCATGGCCAGGCCCATGCCGCGGCCAGCCTTGTGTGGCGGCTTGGTGCTGAAGAAGGGTTCGAACACCTTGAACGCCAGTTCCGGCGCGATGCCCGGGCCGCTGTCGGCGATTTCCAGGCGCACCACGCGCTGGCCCTGGACACTGGTGACGATCGACAGCGTGCGCGGGTTGTCCTGGTTCTGGCTCATGGCCTCGATGGCGTTGTCCAGCAACTGCTTGATCATGCTGCGCAGCCGGCCTTCGGCGCCCATCACCCAGGGCAGGCGCAGCGCCGGTTGCCAGTCGACGACGATGCCCTGGGCGAGCAGCCTGTCGGTCATCAGGCTGACCACTTCGCGGATCAGCTGGTTGACGTTGACCGGCACGCAACTGCCGGTCTGGCGCTGCGGGATCGAGCCGCTGAGGCTTTCCAGCGCGTCCATGCCGGCCTGGCTGGCTTCGCGCATGGCGCTGAGCACCGGGTCGCCCTCGGCGCTGTCGCCCAGGCGCCGTTCGAGCATGCGCAGCGCGGCGCTGATCAGGTTGACCGGGCCCTGCAGGCGGTGGATGGCGCCGTTGAAGGTCTCGCGCATGCCGTCGAGCAACTCTTCCTCGGCCATCAGCACCTTCAGCGCGTTGAGCTGGGAGGCCTGCTGTTGCTGGCGCAGCCCGGTGATGTCGTTGATCGTGAGCAGCAGGTAGTTTTCCTCGCCCGGGTCGAAGAAATCGTCGGCGCGCTCGCCCTCGATGCGGATGGCGCGGCCGTGGCAGGACAGCCAGCGCGGGGCGTGGCCGCCGAGGTCGAAGGTGACTTCCTTGCCGGTGAAGGCCTGGCCATGCGTCTTCAGCGCCTCGATGGCGCCGCCGAGGTTGTCCTGCAGCAGGCTCACCAGTTGCGCGGGCGTGGCCTGGTCGCCGAGCTCGGCGGCCAGGCGGTTGAAGCTGGGATTGGACAGGCGGATGCGCAGGGCGTGATCGAGCACGACGATGGCCGCCGGCGCGCTGTCGACCACCGCCTCGATGATCAGGCGCTGGTTGCTGACGCGCTGTTCGAGCTTGTGCTGGTCGCTGCTGTCGCGGTGCATGCCCAGGTAATGGATGGTCCGCTCGTGCTCGTCGAGCACCGGTGCCACGGTCAGCTCGGCGAGGTAGCAGCTGTCGTCCTTGCGCCGGTTGATCAGCATGCCGGACCAGGCCTTCTTCTGCGCCAGGCGGCTCCAGAGCGCCTGGTAGACCAGCCGCGGGGTGGTGCCGTTGGACAGCATCGACTCGTTCTTGCCGATCACCTCGGCGCTGTCGTAGCCGGTGATGGCGCTGAAGGCGCGGTTGGCATAGAGGATGTTGGCCTTCAGATCGGTGATGGAGATGGCGATCGGCGCGTGTTCCACGGCTTGCTGGAACACCTCGGGCGCCAATCCATCGGACGCGGCGGGTTGCCCCACGTCGCGCTCGGGGGTGGCCTGGGTCATGTGCATGTCCTCATCGATGCGGCGAAGCCGACGTCTGTGCGCCGGTATCCGCTGCAAAGCCATACGGTTAGGGGCTGTTGCCGTTTCATCGAGGTCGCGAATGAAATGGCAACAGCCCCCTCGGGTTTTGCAAACCGCGTGCCGCCGGTCACATTCCACGTCGGCGACCCCGCAAGGGCCCTAAACAGGTTGCGCAGGCGCATTTGCGCCCGGCAAACGCCCGTTGCGCTGTTGCAAAACCCACAGGGAGGCGCGCCTGCCCCTCTGGACCTGTCGTAAATCCCACAAAATCCGTCCCGCCAGCGCCGTCGGGGGCTGCGCTATCGCGAGCTTCGTTGATCTGCATCAACGAATCCCGGGCTCCCGGGGGGCTCCGGGACGTCTGGCGGGGCGTGGCATGCTTGATGCAAAACCCTCTCGTGACGTCGCGTTGCCCGACAACGGTGCAGCGCCATTACAGCGGAGAGGGTTTATGGAATACGCGCTGTTCCTGATCGGCACCGTACTGGTCAACAACGTGGTGCTGGTCTACTTCCTCGGCCTGTGTCCGTTCATGGGCGTGTCCGGCAAGCTCGATCCCTCGCTGGGCATGGGCCTGGCAACGACCCTGGTGATGACCCTGGGCGGCATCAGCAGCTGGTTGCTCGAACACTACGTGCTGCTGCCGCTGGGTATCGGCTTCCTGCGCATCCTTTCCTACATCCTGGTGATCGCCGGCATGGTGCAGCTGATCGAGATGGTCATCCGCAAGGTCAGCCCGCCGCTGCATCGTTCCCTGGGTATCTACCTGCCCCTGATCACCACCAACTGCGCCGTGCTGGGCGTGCCGCTGATCAGCGTGCGCGAGGGCCACGGGCTGGCCGAGGCGGGGTTGTTCGGCCTGGGCTCGGCGCTGGGTTTCACCCTGGTGATGGTGATCTTCGCCGGTCTGCGCGAGCGGCTGGCATTGGCCAGCGTGCCGGCGGCTTTCGCCGGCGCGCCGATCGCTTTCGTCACCGCCGGGCTGCTGGCGATGGCCTTCATGGGCTTCGCCGGCCTGATCTGAACGCTGCTGCCGGCGAGGCTGGCGAAGGAGGAACGATGCTGGGCGCAATTCTGGTTCTCGCACTGATGGGCCTGCTGCTGGGCGGCGGTCTCGGCCTGGCGGCACGCTACCTGGCGGTCTCGGAGGAGAATCCGCTGGTCAAGGAGATCGAGGCGCTGATGCCCGGCAGCCAGTGCGGGCAGTGCGGCTATCCGGGCTGCGGCGCGGCGGCCAGCGCCCTGGTCGAGGGCCGCGCCGCGGTCACCTGCTGCCCGCCCGGCGGCGCCGCGCTGGCCGAGCGTCTGGCCGAGCTGCTCGGCGTGCCGCTGGATGCCAGCGCGCTCGCCGCGCCGATGCTGGCGCGCATCGATGCCGCCGAGTGCACCGGCTGCACGCGCTGCTTTCGCGCCTGCCCGACCGACGCCATCGTCGGCGCCAATGGGCAGATCCATTGCGTCTTGAGCAACGCCTGCACCGGTTGCGGCAAATGCCTGGAGGCCTGCCCGGAAGACTGCATCGCCCTCGCGGCCCAGGAACCGACGCTGGACCATTGGCGCTGGGCCAAGCCCCGGGCCGCCTGATTTCGCCTGATGAACAGGGGCGTCAGACCCCGGGAGTCGACCATGTTCCACCTCGCGCATTTTCGCGGCGGCATCCATCCCGCCGCCCACAAGGACCGCTCGGCCGCCCTCGGCATCGCCGTGCAGCCACTGCCGCCGCGCCTGTACCTGCCGTTGCGCCAGCACGCCGGGGCCGAGGCCTTGCCGGTGGTGAAGGCGGGCGAACGGGTGCTCAAGGGCCAGTTGCTGGCCGGCTCGCCCACCGAGCTCTCGGCGCCGATCCATGCGCCGAGTTCCGGGCGCATCGTCTCGATCGGGCCGATCGACGCGCCGCACCCGTCCGGGCTCCAGGTCAATGGCATGGTGCTCGAATGCGATGGCGAGGAGCGCTGGATCGAGCTGGACGTACCGGCCGATCCCTTCGCCGAGGCCCCGCAGCGGCTCGCCCAGCGTGTCGCCGATGCCGGCGTGGTCGGACTCGGCGGGGCGATCTTCCCGGCTGCGGTGAAACTCAAGCAGGGCACGAAGCACGAGATCAAGACGGTGCTGGTCAACGGCAGCGAATGCGAGCCGTACCTGAGCTGCGACGACCGGCTGATGCGCGAGCGCGCCGAGGCGGTGGTCGACGGCGCGCGGCTGATCCAGCACATCCTGCGCGCCTACAGCATCGTCATCGCCATCGAGGACAACAAGCCGGCGGCGCTGGCGGCCATGCGCGCGGCCAGCGAGCCCTACGGCGCCGTCGAGGTGGTGGCGGTGCCGGCGCTCTACCCGATGGGCTCGGCCAAGCAACTGATCCGCCAGGTCACCGGCCGCGAGGTGCCGGCCGGCGGGCGCAGCACCGACGTCGGCGTGCTGGTGCACAACGCTGGCACGGTCTACGCGATCCAGCAGGCGCTGCGCCACGGCCGCCCGCTGATCTCGCGGGTGGTGACGGTGGCCGGCGGCTGCGTGAGCAGCCCGCGCAACGTCGAGACCCTGATCGGCACGCCGGCGCAGGCGCTGCTCGACACCTGCGGCGGGCTGCTGCGCGAGCCGCGGCAACTGCTGCTCGGCGGGCCGATGATGGGCATGCCGCTGCCGTCGACGGCGGTGCCGGTGATCAAGGGGGCCACCGGCCTGCTGGCGCTCGACCGCCACGAGTTGCCGCATGACGACAGCGCGCCGTGCATCCGCTGCGCGCGCTGCGTGGATGCCTGCCCGATGGGCCTGGCGCCGCTGGAGATGGCCGCGCGCACCCGCGTCGACGATTTCGACGGCGCCAGCGAGTACGGCCTGCGCGACTGCATCCTCTGCGGCTGCTGCGCCTACGTCTGCCCGTCGCACATCCCGCTGGTGCAGTACTTCCAGTATGCCGTCGGCCAGCAGGACGAACGCCGCAGCGCCGCACGCAAGAACGATTACATCAAGCGCCTCACCGAGGCGCGCGAGGCACGCCTGGCCGAGGAAGAAGCGGCCAGGGCGGCGGCCAAGGCCGCGAAGAAACGCAAGACGGCGGCGCCGGCCGCCAGCAGCGAGGTGTCGTCATGAGCGCGCCAGGTATCGCATCGGGGCCGTTCGCCCACGACCGCTCCTCGGTCGACCGCATCATGCTGCACGTGTGCCTGGCGCTGCTGCCGGCGACGGCCTGGGGGCTGTACCTGTTCGGCTGGCCGGCGATCAACCTGTGGCTGCTGACCTGCGCCAGCGCGGTGGCCTGCGAGGCCGTCTGCCTGTACCTGCTCGGCCGGCCGCTGCGCCGCCTGCTGGACGGCAGCGCGCTGCTCAGCGGCTGGCTGCTGGCGCTGACGCTGCCGCCCTGGGCGCCCTGGTGGATCGCCGTGGCCGGCAGCGTCTTCGCCATCGGCATCGGCAAGCAGCTGTACGGCGGCGTCGGGCAGAACGTGTTCAACCCGGCGATGCTGGCGCGGGTGGCGCTGCTGATCGCCTTTCCGCTGCAGATGACCACCTGGGCGCTGCCCCTGCCGCTGGGCGCGGCGGGCGCGCCCGGCTGGCTCGAAGGCCTGCGCATCACCTTCGCCGGCGGGACGCTGGCCGATGGCCTGAGCGGCGCCACGGCGCTGGGCCAGTTGCAGACCGAGCTGACCCTGGGCCATGGCGCCACGCAGATCCTCGCCGAGCATTTCGACCTGCTGCCGGCCTTTCTCGGCTACAGCGGCGGCAGCCTCGGCGAGACCTCGGAGCTGCTGATCCTGCTCGGCGGGCTCTGGTTGCTGGCGCTGCGCATCATCCACTGGGAGATCCCGCTGGGCATGCTGTTGACGGTGGCGGCGCTGGCGGCGCTGGCGCACCAGATCAATCCGCAGGTGTATGGCGGCGGGCTGTTCCACCTGACCTCGGGCGGGTTGCTGCTCGGCGCGCTGTTCATCGCCACCGACCCGGTGACCTCGCCGACCAGCCGCAGCGGGCGGCTGGTCTTCGCGATCGGCTGCGGGGCGCTGGTGTTCATCATCCGCAGCTGGGGCAATTTCCCCGAGGCGGTGGCCTTCGCGGTGCTGTTCATGAACGCCCTGGTGCCGCTGATCGACCGGCTCTGCCGGCCGCGCGCCTATGGGCGCAACGCGCGGGGCAAGCCGCTGGTGGCGGCGAAATGGACCAGCCAGGTGAAGGAGGTCGACAAGGTATGAACGAGATGACCCAGGTTCCGCCCGCAGAGTCCGGCAGCGAACCGTCGGCCGTCCGACCCGGCCTGATCGAGGCCTGGCGCGACCGGGTCGCCTACCAGGCGCTGTCGCTGGGGCTGGTCTGCGCCCTGGTGGCCGTGGTGCTGCTGCTGGGCAACCAGCTGACCCGGCAGCGGATCGTCGATGCCGAATTGCAGGACCGCCTGGCCGTGCTGCGCCAGGTCCTGCCGCAGGCGCTCTACGACAACGACCCGCTGGCCGACGCCTTCGAGCTCGAGGATGCCGAACTGGGCCTGGTCGAGGTGTACCCGGCGCGGCGTGCCGGGCAACTGACGGCGACCGCCTTCCAGGTCAGCACCGTCGGCTACGGCGGCCCGATCGTCCAGCTCATCGCCCTCGACAACGAAGGCCGCATCCTCGGCGTGCGGGTGCTCAGCCACAAGGAAACCCCCGGCCTGGCGGACAAGATCGAAATCGCCCGCAGCGACTGGATCAAGGGCTTCGACGGCCTGTCGCTGGCCAACACAGCGCTGGATCGGTGGGCGGTGAAGAAGGACGGCGGCCAGTTCGACCAGTTCGCCGGCGCCACCATCACCCCGCGGGCCATCGTCAAGGGCGTGGTGCGAACGCTCGAATTCCAGGCCCGCCAGTCCACTGTCCAGTCCAACCAGGAGACCCGGCCATGAGCAGCCATTGTGGATCACCCGAGGTCGCGGCAGCCACGCCCAAGGGGCTGTTCGGCTACTTCAGCTCGGCGCTGTGGGACTACAACGTCGCCCTGGTGCAGATGCTCGCGCTGTGCCCGGCGCTGGCGGTGACCACCACCGCCACCAACGGCCTGGGCATGGGCCTGGCCACCACGCTGGTGCTGATGATCACCAACGCGATCGTCTCGGCGCTGCGCCACAGCATTTCGCCGGCGGTGCGCAACCCGCTGATGATCGGCATCATCGCCGGCGTGGTGACGCTCATCGACATGGCGATGAACGCCTGGATGCACGAGCTGTACAAGGTGCTGGGGCTGTTCATCGCGCTGATCGTGACCAACTGCGCGGTGCTCGGCCGCGCCGAATCCTTCAGCAGCCGCAACCCGGTGCTGCCCTCGATCCTCGATGGCGCCGGCATGGGCATCGGCTTCACCTGGGTGCTGATCGTGATCGGCGGGGTGCGCGAGATTCTTGGCAGCGGCACGCTGTTCGCCCAGGCCTCGCTGCTGCTGGGCGAGCACTTCCGCTGGCTGGAGATCACCGTCTTTCCCGACTTCCAGGGGATTCTGCTGGCGATCCTGCCGCCCGGGGCATTCATCGTCCTGGGCTTCGTGCTGGCGTTCAAGCGGGTGGTCGACCGCCGCCGCGCCGAGCGACGGGTCAGGACCCATGGCGAACTGATCGTGCTGCAGTGAGGCCGGCCGAGGAGCGAAGCGCACCATGAAGATTTCCGTTGTATACGCCGCACCCCGGCAACCCCTGCTGTTCGATTGCCGGGTGGCGGAGGGCTGCAGCGTGGCCGAGGCCATCGAGCAGTCCGGCCTGCTGCGCTACTGCCCGGATATCGACCTGGGCAGGCAGAAGGTCGGCGTCTACGGCAAGTTCGTCAAGCTCGACAGCCCGCTGAAGGAGGGCGATCGGGTGGAGATCTACCAGCGCATCACGCGCGTGCTGGACGAAGACGACGATGACGACGACTGAAGCGATCGTCGCAGACAACCACCGTGAATGAGAACAGCCCAGAGAGGAGCGACCGATGGACAGCCAGCCCCCGAAAATGAACCGTGAAACCGCACTGCGCATCGCCCTGGCCGCCCGGGCCCTGCCCGAGGTGGGCGTGGGCCGCCTGCTGGAGATCCTGCATCAGCGGATCGAAGGCGAACTGAACGAAGAGAGCCTGCAGCGCGTGACCGTCACCGACCTCAAGACCGCCTTCGCCAGTGCCGATGGCGAGGAGGACGGCGAGGACATCGGCATCGGCCTGCCGGCGCTGAAGGAGGCGGTGCGCATCCTCTGGGGCGAAGGCGTCGACGACGACCTGCCGCAGGCGGAGGCCCTGGACGTCGTGCCGGAAGGTTCGATCCGGGTGGCCGTGGCCTCCAACAACGGCGAACGGCTGGATGGCCACTTCGGCTCCTGCCTGCGCTTCCTGGTCTACCAGGTCGGCGTCGACAGCCTGGCGCTGGTGGACGTGCGCTCGGCGCTGGACACCGAGTTCGCCGAGGACCGCAACGGCGCGCGCGCCGAACTGATCGGCGACTGCCAGGTGCTCTACGTGGTCTCCATCGGCGGCCCGGCGGCGGCCAAGGTGGTCCGCAGCGGCCTGTATCCGATCAAGAAAGCCGGCGGCGAGGCGCGGCAGATCCTCGCCGACCTGCAGACCGTCATGGCCGGCAGCCCGCCGCCGTGGCTGGCCAAGCTGCTGGGCGTGAGTGCGGAACAGCGGGTGCGCTTCGACCGTTCCGACGACGAGGCGGCCTGGGCATGAGCGACGCGCGCAGGCTGGTCGCCGTGGCCATCGACCGCCACGGCAAGGTCGCCGGGCATGCCGGCCGGGCGCATCATTGGCAGGTGTACGACATCTGGCCCGGCGAGGCGCCGGAATCGGTCTACCGCCTGGCGCTGGACGAACAGGCCTGCCTGCACGAGTGGCACGTCAGCGCCCAGCCCGAACGCCATCCGCTGCACGCGGTGGACGTGGCCATCGCCGCCAGCGCCGGCGACGGCGTGGTGCGCCGCCTGGGCGAGCGCGGCGTGACGCTGTTGACCACCGCCGAGAGCGATCCGCTGCGCGCCGTGAAGGCCTGGCTCGCCGGCACCCTGCCAGCGGGATTGCCGCACGATGAGCCGGGCTGTGGTGGCGAGGGCCATCGGCATCCATGAGTGTGGATTGGCGGAGGCGTGGATTATGAGGGCGGCCGCCAGACCGTAATTGTAGGCTGCGGCGGCGCGGAACGGGTCGTGGTGGCCGGCCAGCAGCTCGGCGTAGACCGACGGGCGCACCGGCAGCTTGCGGATGTCCGCTGACGGACAGCACGAAGGCGACGAAGGCTTCGGCCGCCTCCGGCTCCCGCGTGCCGGCGGTGATCGCGACATGGCCGGGGTTGAGCCCGCGTGCGCCGGGTAGACGAAGCGCAGGGACGCGTCGCTGGCGATGCTAGAGGCGACGAAGAGTCGATGGACAGGCCGACCACCTCGACCCATCCCAGGTCGAAGGTGGTGAAGCGGCTGAGGTCCGCGTAGCCGTAGTAGGGGACGTAGATGGGGATGCCGTCGACGAAGATCGGCACCTGGCGCAGGTCGAAGCCGCGCACGTGGACCATCTCTTCGTTGCGCGCGCCGCCGCGGCTGAGGGTCACGCCCGGGAGCAGGTCGAGCGCCGTGCCGAGGGTCTCGCGGTCATGGGCGCGGATCTGCTCGCGGCCGACCGACCGGGCCGCGCCCAGGCTGTCTTCGCCACGGTTGTCGACGACGATGGTGCCGAGGTCGGCCGGTGCGGATGGGGCCGACTGAGCATGGGCGAGCGTCGAGCTTCGGCGGTCATGGCGCTCCGCTGGAGCCGCTCACTCGGCGGCGACGATGACGTGCGAGGCCTTGATCAGCGCGGTGCAGTCCTGGCCGCTGCCCAGGCCCAGTTCGGCGACGCTGGCATTGGTCACCAGGGCGGTCAGCGTGCGGCCCGGCGACAGGCGCAGCTTGACTTCGCTGCGCACGGCGCCGGGAATCAGGCTCAACAGCTTGCCGTGCAGGCGGTTGCGGGCGCCGATGCGCACCGCCGGATCGGGCGACAGCATCACGAAGTCGGCCTTGATCAGGGCCATGGCCATCGTGCCCTCGCGCAGTTGCATCTCTTCCAGGCTGTCATTCGACACTGTCGCCTGCAGTGTCACGCCTTCGCCGATATCCAGCGTCACGCAGCCTTCGATGGCATCGCGCTCGATACGGCTGATGCGTCCGCGGTACTGGTTGCGTGCGCTGGTGCTGAGCGACAGCGCGCGCAGTTGCCGCTGGATTTCGGCCGCTTCCAGCGGCTCGGCGGAGGGGGCGCTTCGCGCAACTGCTGCCAGGCTTCCAGCAGGCGTCTTCCGTACTCGGTCAGGTGGGTGCCGACTTCGGCCGAATAGTCGATCAAGGGCGCCTGGGACAGGTTGTTCATGGCATCCACGCAGTCCCAGGCGCTCTTGTAGCTGAGCCGGATCCGCTTGGCGGCACGGCTGATGGAGCCGGATGCCTCGATCGATGCCAGCAGCTCGAGGTTGCGCTCGGCGTTGCGAATGGATGTGGGCCTGAGCTGGCATTCGCCGGGTATCTGTATCTGGAGGGGTGGGACATTCATGGAAGAGCTCCTGGGAAAGGCTGTCTCGCCACCACCTGCAAAACCGTCGCCAGGCTGGCATGCCGGGAAAGCGGCCGGTTTTCAAGGGCTTGGCTTTGTGCTCGGCGGATTCGCGAATGTGCGGGTCGTGACAGGCAGGCTTTATCTATGTCGCTTTGTATATAAGTAAACATCGCGAAGCCAGCGGTTTCGATTCGCGTGTAGGGCGGGACCGGGCTTGTAGCAAAGGTGACATTCGCCTTCGGCAAGTCCTGTTCGCGACAGCCGGGGTTGGCACGGCCTTCCTGCAACCTGTTGATAATCATGGATTTTCGTTTCTTTTCGGGTGTGGCATGGCGGTTGCACCTCCCCTGCTACAGGTTGCCCAGGCAGCCGCGTCCAGCCGAGGAGACATGCCGATGATTACTTTGACCGAGAGCGCCAAGTGCGCGGTTAGCCGCTTCATCAGCAACGCCGGCAAGCCCACCGCCGGCTTGCGCATCAGCGTCGAGGGTGGCGGCTGTGCGGGGCTGAAGTACAGCCTGAAGCTGGAGGAGCAGGACCTCGCCGGCGACCAGCGGGTCGACTGCGGCGCCTTCACCGTGCTGATCGACGATGCCAGCGCGCCGTTGCTCGCCGGTGTGACCATGGATTTCGTCGACAGCATGGAAGGCAGCGGTTTCACCTTCGTCAATCCGAACGCCAGCGGTGGCTGCAACTGCGGCAAGTCCTTCGCTTGCTAAGCGCCACTACGAGGCGGCCGGCCAGGACCAGCCGCCCAGCATTTCACCGGGAGATCAGCCGTCATGTGGGATTATTCGGAAAAGGTCAAAGAACACTTCTACAACCCGAAGAACGCCGGTGCCGTGGCCGAGGCCAATGCCGTCGGCGACGTCGGCTCGCTGAGCTGCGGCGATGCCCTGCGGCTGTCGCTGAAGGTCGATCCCGACACCGACGTGATTCTCGACGCCGGTTTCCAGACCTTCGGCTGCGGCTCGGCGATCGCATCGAGCTCGGCGCTGACCGAGATGATCAAGGGGCTGACCGTCGACCAGGCGTTGAAGATCAGCAACCAGGACATCGCCGATTTCCTCGACGGCCTGCCGCCGGAGAAGATGCACTGCTCGGTGATGGGCCGCGAGGCCCTGCAGGCGGCGGTGGCCAACTACCGCGGCGAAGAACTGGAAGACGACCATGAGGAGGGCGCGCTGGTCTGCAAGTGCTTCGCCATCGACGAGGTGATGGTGCGCGAGACCATCCGCGCCAACCGCCTTTCCAGCGTCGAGGACGTGACCAACTACACCAAGGCCGGCGGCGGCTGCTCGTCCTGCCACGAGGGCATCGAGCGGTTGCTGGTCGAGGAACTGGCCGCGCGCGGCGAGATCTTCGTCCCGGCCGGCACCGGCGCCAGGGCGGCGAAGAAGAAGGCCAAGGCGCCACTGGTGACCCTGGAGGCAGCGCAAGCGGCGCCTGCCGCGCAGCCCATGACCAACCTGCAGCGCATCCGTCGTATCGAAAGGGTGCTCGAATCGATCCGCCCGACCCTGCAGCGCGACCACGGCGACGTCGAGCTGCTGGATGTCGAGGGCAAGAACGTCTACGTCAAGCTGACCGGCGCCTGCACCGGCTGCCAGATGGCGAGCATGACGCTGTCCGGCATCCAGCAGCGGCTGATCGAGGAACTCGGCGAGTTCGTCAAGGTGGTCCCGGTCAGTGCCCCGGCCCACAGCGCGATGGCTGAGGTGTGAGATGAACGGCATCTATCTCGACAACAACGCGACCACCCGTGTCGATGACGAAGTGGTGCAGGCCATGCTGCCGTTCTTCACCGAGCAGTTCGGCAACCCGTCGTCGATGCACAGTTTCGGCAACCAGGTCGGCATGGCGCTGAAGAAGGCCCGGCAGAGCGTGCAGCGGCTGCTGGGCGCCGAGTTCGACTCGGAAATCGTGTTCACCTCCTGCGGCACCGAGGCCGACTCCACCGCGATCCTCTCGGCGCTCAAGGCCCAGCCCGAGCGCAAGACCATCATCACCACGGTGGTCGAGCATCCGGCGATCCTCAGCCTGTGCGACCATCTGGCCGAGGACGGCTACAGCGTGCACAAGCTCAAGGTGGACAAGAAGGGCCGCCTGGACCTGGACGAGTACGCCGCGCTGCTCGACGACGACGTGGCCATCGTCTCGGTGATGTGGGCCAACAACGAGACCGGCACGCTGTTCCCGGTGGAGCGGATGGCGCAGATGGCCGACGACGCCGGCATCATGTTCCACACCGATGCGGTGCAGGCGGTCGGCAAGGTGCCGATGAACCTCGAGGACAGCGCCATCCACATGCTCTCGCTGTCCGGCCACAAGCTGCATGCGCCCAAGGGCGTCGGCGTGCTCTACCTGCGCCGCGGCACGCGCTTCCGTCCGCTGCTGCGCGGCGGTCACCAGGAGCGCGGACGCCGCGCCGGCACCGAGAACGCGGCGTCGATCGTCGGCCTGGGGGTCGCCGCCGAGCGCGCGCTGGCCTTCATGGAGCACGAGAACACCGAGGTCCGGCGCCTGCGCGACAGGCTCGAGGCCGGCATCCTTGCCGCGGTGCCCCATGCCTTCGTAACCGGCGACCCGGACAACCGCCTGCCGAACACCGCCAACATCGCCTTCGAGTACATCGAGGGCGAGGCCATCCTGCTGCTGCTGAACAAGGTCGGCATCGCCGCCTCCAGCGGCTCGGCCTGCACCTCCGGCTCGCTGGAACCCTCGCATGTGATGCGGGCGATGGACATCCCCTACACGGCGGCCCACGGCAGCGTGCGCTTCTCGCTGTCGCGCTACACCACCGAGGAGCAGGTCGACTACGTGATCCGCGAGGTGCCACCGATCATCGCCCAGCTGCGCAAGCTGTCGCCCTACTGGAGCGGCAACGGCCCGGCCGAGGACGTGGGCGAGTCGTTCGCACCGGTCTACGCCTAGGGCGGGTCAACCCAAGGTGTGGCCCCCTGTGTAGGAGCCAGCTGGCTGGCAATCAGCTGATCGAAAGCATCGCCGGCAAGCCGGCTCCTACGAAAAACGCAGACCCGCCGTGACATTGCACTATCTGGAGGCAGTCATGAGCACAGTGATCATCGACGACACCACCCTGCGCGACGGCGAACAGAGCGCCGGGGTCGCCTTCAGCGCCGAGGAGAAGCTCGCCATCGCCCGCGCCCTGGCGGCGCTCGGCGTGCCGGAGCTGGAGATCGGCATCCCCGGCATGGGTGAGGAAGAGTGCGAGGTGATGCGCGCCATCGCCGGGCTGGCCCTGCCGGCGCGGCTGCTGGCCTGGTGCCGGCTGTGCGACGCCGACCTGCTGGCGGCCTGCGGCACCGGCGTGGACATGGTCGACCTGTCGTTGCCGGTCTCGGACCTGATGCTGCAATACAAGCTCGGCCGCGATCGTGACTGGGCGCTGCGCGAGGTCGCACGGCTGGTGGGGGCGGCGCGCGACGCCGGGCTGGACGTCTGCCTGGGCGGCGAGGACGCCTCGCGTGCCGACCTGGAGTTCATCGTTCGCGTGGCGGAGGTCGCCCAGGCCGCCGGCGCGCGGCGGCTGCGCTTCGCCGACACGGTGGGGGTGATGGAGCCGTTCGCCATGCATGAGCGCTTCCGCTTTCTCGCCGAGCGCCTGGACCTGGAGCTGGAAGTGCACGCCCACGACGACTTCGGCCTGGCCACGGCCAACACCCTGGCGGCGGTCAGGGGCGGCGCCACGCACATCAATACCACGGTCAACGGCCTCGGCGAGCGGGCCGGCAACGCCGCGCTGGAGGAATGCGCGCTGGCGCTCAAGCAACTGCACGGCATCGACTGCGGCATCGACGTGCGCGGCATTCCCTCGATCTCCGCGCTGGTGGAGCAGGCCTCCGGGCGCCAGGTGGCGTGGCAGAAGAGCGTGGTCGGAGCCGGGGTGTTCACCCACGAGGCGGGCATCCACGTCGACGGGCTGCTCAAGCACCGGCGCAACTACGAGGGGCTCAATCCCGACGAACTCGGCCGCAGCCACAGCCTGGTGCTGGGCAAGCATTCCGGCGCGCACATGGTCGAGCTGAGCTACCGCGAACTGGGCATTGAGCTCGAGCAGTGGCAGAGCCGCGCGTTGCTCGGCTGCATCCGCCGCTTCTCCACACAGACCAAGCGCAGCCCGCAGCACGCCGACCTGCAGGGTTTCTACCAGCAACTGTGCGAACAGGGCCTGGCCCTGGCCGGAGGTGCCGCATGAGCCTGTACCGCGAATGCCGCGACGACGTGCGTTGCGTGTTCCAGCGCGACCCCGCCGCACGTTCCACGCTGGAGGTGCTGACCACCTATCCGGGTGTGCACGCGATCATGCTCTATCGCCTCGCACACCGCCTGTGGCGCCGCCAGTGGCGCTACCTGGCGCGCCTGCTGAGTTTCGCCGGGCGGCTGCTGAGCAATGTCGATATCCACCCCGGTGCCCGCATCGGCGCACGCTTCTTCATCGACCACGGCGCCGGCGTGGTGATCGGCGAGACCGCCGAGATCGGCGATGACGTCACCCTCTACCACGGCGTGACGCTGGGCGGCACCAGCTGGCGCAAGGGCAAGCGCCACCCGACCCTGGGCGATGGCGTGCTGGTCGGCGCCGGGGCGAAGATCCTCGGGCCGATCAGCATCGGCCGCAATGCCCGGGTCGGTGCCAATTCGGTGGTGGTGCAGGACGTGCCGGACGGCTGCACGGTGGTCGGTATCCCCGGCAAGGTGGTGCGTCTGCGCGAGGCTGGCCGACCCAATGCGCATGGCATCGATCTCGATCATCACCTGATCCCCGACCCGGTGGGCAAGGCCATCGCCTGCCTGCTGGAACGCCTGGACAGCCTGGAGAAGCAGGTCGAGCAGGGCGGCCTGGTCGCCGCCGGCAGCCAGCAGCGGCGCTACCAGGAGTGCCAGCCGGACAACAGCCTGTGTGAAAACGATTGCCCGGCCATGGCCGGGCGCTGACGGAGCACGCCCATGGACCTGCAGGATTTCGACGGCGACGGCCTGTATTTCGACGAGCCGCGCCAGCCACGCGTCGCGGCGCTGCTGGACGAGGCGTCGGCGCAGTACGCCACCGGCATGGCGGAGCGGCCGCTGCTGACGGCGCAGGCGCTGGCGCCGGGCGACCTCAGCGTGCTGGTCGGGCTCTACCGCTTCTACTTCTACCAGCATCGCCATGCCGATGCGCTGGGCATCGCCGCGCAGGTGCTGGACGTGGTCGCGCCGCGGCTGGGCTTGCCCTCGGACTGGCGCGCACTCGATGCCGACTGCCTGGCGCGCGTGGCGCCCGGCGCCATCGGCCTGCTGCGTTTTCATCTGCTGGCGCTCAAGGGCGCCGGTTACCTGAGCCTGCGCCTGGGCCTGTTCGGCCAGGGCAAGGCGATGCTGGCGAAGGTCGTCGAGCTGGACGCGGACAACCGCCTCGGCGCGCGCCTGCTGCTCGAGGTGCTGGCGGCCAACGACGCCACCATCCTCACCTTTCCCTCTGCCGCCACCCTGGAGACACGCCCATGAGCGAATACGCCGCCGAACCGAACCTGGACGGGCCTCTGGACGAGGCGCTGGAAGAGCTGGTGTCCGCCGAGGACTTCCTGAACTTCTTCGGCGTGCCCTTCGTGCCGTCCGTGGTCCAGGTCAACCGCCTGCACATCATGCAGCGCTATCACGACTACCTGTGCCAGGCCGGCGACATCGAGCATCTGCCGGATGCCGTGCGGCATGCGGTCTATCGCCGGCTGCTGGGGCGTGCCTACGAAGATTTCGTCGCTTCCGACGCGCAGACCGAGAAGGTCTTCAAGGTCTTCCGCATGCACGAACCGCAGACGACCTTCGTGCCTTTCGATCAACTGCTGGGCTGATCCGCAGGAGGTGAGCGCCATGAGCCTGCCGCTCTACGAATATGGCCAGGCCGTAAGGCTGATCCGCAACGTGCGCAACGACGGCACCTATCCCGGCAAGGACACCGGCGCCCTGCTGATGCGCCGTGGCGCGGTGGGCTGCGTCTACGACGTCGGCACCTACCTGCAGGATCAACTGATCTACCGCGTGCATTTCCTCGAGCAGGGCTGCACGGTGGGTTGCCGCGAGGAGGAGCTGATTCCGGCGTCGGACCCCTGGATACCCAACCTGTTCGAGTTCCGCGACCAGGTGATCGCCACCCGCAGCCTTGCCGTGCGCGGCGAGGTGGTGGTGGAGCAGGGCCGCGCCGGCAGCATCGAGAAGGTGCTGCGCGACCTGCCCGGCGGCATCCAGTACCACGTCTATTTCGGCGACGGCCGGGTGCTGCAGGTGCCCGAGGCGAGCCTGGCCTGGGCCGACGCGCAAGCGGGAGGCGAGCATGAGCATTGATCCCGTTGCCGGCGGCGCCCGCTACCAGTTGCTGAAGATCGCCCACGAGCGCTTCGGTTGTGACCCGGCCGCCCTCAGCACGCCGCAGCGCGAGCAGGCCGAGCGCATCGCCGGTCGCCAGCTGCAGCTGGAGAATGCCGTGCTGCACAGCACCGAGGCCTGCGGCGTGGTGATTCCGGACGAGCAGGTCGACGAAGCCTGGGCGCAGATCGCCGCCCGCTACGAGGACCCGCTCGCGCTGCGCAAGGCGCTGGCCGACAGCGGCCTCGACGAGGCCGGGCTGCGCCAGCTGCTGGCCCGCGAGCTCAAGGTCGA
Source organism: Pseudomonas sp. LM13 (assembly GCF_041381355.1). Lineage (NCBI taxonomy): Bacteria > Pseudomonadati > Pseudomonadota > Gammaproteobacteria > Pseudomonadales > Pseudomonadaceae > Pseudomonas > Pseudomonas sp. LM13. Next base: position 3,409 of record NZ_JACBXH010000016.1, on the reverse strand, counting down.
GACGGTGTTGCAGCGCGTCTGTGCCGGGCTGCCGGAAATCACCGACACGGATGTCAGCCTGTACTACTTCACACATCCGGAACGCTTCGTGCGGCCCGCCACGCGCCTGGCGCGGCATATCCTGATCACCATCAACGAGGATTTCCCGGAGAACGGCCGGACCAGCGCCTGGCGCCGCATCAACCTGATCGCCGAGCGTCTGTTGCGCAAGCCGCAGCGCTTCGCCGAACAGGCACTGAAACATTCCGAATGCCCTTCGGCGATGGACGGCGGGAACCTCGGCCTGGTACGCCCCGGCATGCTCTATCCGCAGCTGGAAGCCTGCCTGTTCGCCCTGCGCGCAGGCGAGATCGGCCCGGTGGTGGAGACGCCGATGGGGTTTCACCTGGTGTTCTGCGAGGCGATCCACCCCGCGGGCCAGTTGACGCTGCAGGAGGTACTGCCACACCTGCGCGAGAAGCTTCGTGCCCGTCAACACGAGCGGCACCAGCGCGCATGGCTGGCCGGCCTGCTGCAACCCGCCCCGTCCCGCATGGAGGCCACCCATGACTGATATCGACAAGCCCTACTGTTCGTTCTGCGGTGCGGAAAAATCGCCGACGGTCCCGCTGATCGCGGGCAACGAGGGGCGCATCTGCGAGGCCTGCGTCAAGCTCGCCCACCAGGTGGTGACCAGTTGGGGGCAGCGGCGCCAGGCCCAGCAGCTGGCGCCGCAGCTGCTCACCCCGGCGGCCTGCATGCAGCATCTGGACGAGTCGGTGATCGGCCAGGACGAGGCCAAGGAAACCCTGGCGGTGGCGGTCTACAACCACTACCTGCGGCTGCTCAACTGCACCCGCGAACCGGTCTGCCAGCTGGGCGGGGCGGTGGAGCTGGAGAAATCCAACATCCTCATGGCCGGCCCCTCGGGAACCGGCAAGACCCTGCTGGTGCGCACCCTGGCACGCATCCTCGGCGTGCCCTTCGCCTCCGCCGACGCCACCACCCTGACCCAGGCCGGCTACGTCGGCGACGACGTCGACAGCATCATCGCCCGCCTGCTGGAGGCTGCCGGCGGCGACGTGCAGAAGGCGCAATGGGGCATCGTCTATATCGACGAGGTGGACAAGCTGGCACGGCGCGGCGGGGGCGGCACGGCGGTGCGCGACATCTCCGGCGAAGGCGTGCAGCAGGCGCTGCTCAAGCTGGTCGAGGGCAGCGAGGTGCGCATCGGCAAGGGCGGCCGGCGTGGCGAGCACGGCGAGGAGCAGGTGGTGGACACCCGCAACATCCTGTTCATCGCCGGTGGCGCCTTTCCGGGCCTGGAAACCCTGGTCGGCAGCCGTGTGCATCCGCGTGGCAGCGCGATCGGCTTCCATGCGCGACCGCAGCAGCAGGCGCCGTCGATCAACGAGCTGCTGGCGGCGCTGCTGCCGGACGACCTCCATGAGTTCGGGCTGATCCCCGAGTTCATCGGTCGCTTCCCGATCATCACCTTCCTCCGCGAGCTGGACCACGCGACGCTGCTGCGCATCCTCAGCGAACCGCGCAATGCGCTGGTCAAGCAGTACCAGCAACTGTTCGCCTACCAGGGCGTGAAGCTGGAGTTCAGCGAGGCGGCGCTCGGCCACATCGCCGACCAGGCGCTGCTGCGTCGCACCGGCGCGCGCGGGCTGCGCGCGGTCATGGAGGGCGCGCTGCAGCGCACCATGTTCGAGATGCCGGCGCAGCCGCAACTGCGCAGTTGCCTGCTCGACCTCGACGAGGAGGGCAGCGAACTGGTGGTGCTCAGGCAGTTCGACGAGCATGCCGAAGCGCAACCTGCCGACAGCCGGGCGGCCGCGGCGTCCGGGCAGCGTTCCCTGCTGGTGGTGGATGGCTAGTGTCGCATTGCCGACAGCGGCATGCCGCTGCCGGCGGCCGGCTTGTGTGGTTTGCGACAGGTAATGCTTATGAAAGTGCTTTATTTTCAAGTGCTTACAATAATCCAGCGGCTGGCGTGCTTCCTGCTACGAAGTCTTTTGCCGAGTGGGTATGGGGCCTGCGCGGTGTTTCATTCATCCAAACAGCAATGAGGTGGCGTGATGGCCAGGATCGGACTTTTCTTCGGCAGCAACACGGGCAAGACGCGCAAGGTCGCCAAGATGATCAAGAAGCGCTTCGACGACGACACCCTGGCTGATCCGCTCAACGTCAACCGCACGAGCGCGGAGGACTTCGCCGGCTATTCGCACCTGATCCTCGGCACGCCGACCCTGGGCGAGGGCTTGCTGCCGGGGCTGAGCGCCGATTGCGAGAACGAAAGCTGGGAGGAATTCCTGCCGCAGATCGAGGGGCTGGATTTCACCGGCAAGACCGTGGCCATCTTCGGCCTCGGCGATCAGGTCGGCTACGCCGACGAGTTTCTCGATGCGATGGGCGAACTGCACGAATTCTTCAGCGAGCGCGGCGCCACCCTGGTCGGCGAGTGGCCGACCACGGGCTACGAATTCACCCACTCCGAAGCGGTGGTGGACGGCAAGTTCGTCGGGCTGGCGCTGGACCTGGACAACCAGAGCAACCTCACCGAAGAGCGGCTGGGCGCCTGGTTGCGACAGATCGCCCCGGCCTTCGAACTGCCGTTGTGAACGCTCGTTGAGCTTCGTTCGGCTGTAGCCACGCGTCGGGCTTCGCTGCGCTCAGGCTGCGTACCCCGGCCCCGACCTGCGCCTCGTAATCCGTAGGTTGGGTTGAGACGCGCAGCGTCGAAGCCCAACGCGCTCCGAAGCGCAGCTCGGCGGCGATCTGTGCGAACCGTTGCCCGGTGGCCGTGGGCGGAGTAGCGTGATCGCGAACCGAGGAAGGAGATTCGCCATGAAGCTTCTCACGCTCATTGCCCTGTCTGCGCTCGCCTTGCCGGTAATGCCGGCGGCGGCCAGCGAATGCCCGACCCTGCTACAGCACGAGCTGCCCAAGTTGCGCTCCAAGGAAACCGTCGATCTGTGCGGCCAGTTCCAGGGCAAGGCCCTGGTGGTGGTCAACACGGCCAGCCATTGCGGCTTCACCGGGCAGTTCAAGGGGCTCGAAGCGCTCTATCAGCGTTACAAGGACGACGGCCTGGAGGTGATCGGCGTGCCCTCGGACGACTTCTTCCAGGAGGCCGATGACGAAGCCGAGACGGCCGAGGTCTGCTACGTGAATTACGGTGTGACCTTCACCATGACCCAGACGCAGCCGGTGCGGGGCAGCGATGCGACGCCGTTGTTTCGCCAGCTGGCCGAGCAGACCGGAACAGCGCCGCGCTGGAATTTCTACAAGTACGTGGTCGATCGGGAAGGGCGTGTCGTCGCGCATTTCTCCAGCAAGGTGAAGCCGGATGACCCGCAGTTGATTGCGGCGGTGGAGAAGGCGCTGGAGAGATAGAAACGAAAAAGCTCCGGCGGACCGCGAC
>NZ_JACBXH010000015.1:0-90702 GCF_041381355.1 Pseudomonas sp. LM13 | reverse complement strand
CGAAGGCGCCTTTCTGTTGTCTCGCAACGGGTGTTAGACCTTGGCGCGCTCGTAGCGCTTGCGGTCGTTCTCGTTGAGCATCTTCTTGCGCAGGCGGATCGATTTCGGCGTCACTTCCACCAGCTCGTCGTCGGCGATGAACTCCAGCGCCTGCTCGAGAGTGAACTTGATCGGCGGAACCAGGGCGATGACCTCGTCCTTGCCGGAAGCGCGCATGTTGTCGAGCTTCTTGCCCTTGGTGGGGTTGATCACCAGGTCGTTGTCACGGCTGTTGATGCCGCACAGCTGGCCTTCGTAGATGTCCTGGCCGGGCTCGAGGAACAGCTTGCCGCGGGCCTGCAGGGTTTCCAGCGAGTAGGTCAGCGCGGTACCGGTGGCCATGGAGACCAGCACGCCGTTCTGGCGGTTGGTGACTTCGCCGGCCTTGATCGGGCCGTAGTGGCTGAAGGTCGAGGTCAGGATGCCGGTGCCCGAGGTCAGGGTCAGGAAGTTGTTGCGGAAGCCGATCAGACCGCGCGCCGGGATGGTGTACTCCAGGCGGATGCGGCCCTTGCCGTCGGGAATCATGTTGGTCAGATCGCCCTTGCGCAGGCCCATCTGCTCCATCACCGGCCCCTGGTGCTGCTCTTCGATGTCGATGGTGACGTTCTCGTAGGGCTCCTGCTTCTCGCCGGCCTCGTTCTCGATGATCACCACTTCCGGGCGGCCGACGGCCAGCTCGAAGCCTTCGCGGCGCATGGTTTCGATCAGAACCGACAGGTGCAGCTCACCACGGCCGGAGACCTTGAACTTCTCCGGGCTGTCGCCCTGCTCGACGCGCAGCGCCACGTTGTGCAGCAGCTCCTTGTCCAGACGGTCCTTGATGTTGCGGCTGGTGACGAACTTGCCTTCCTTGCCGGCGAACGGCGAGTCGTTGACCTGGAAGGTCATGGAAACGGTCGGCTGGTCGACGGTCAGCGGCGGCAGCGCCTCGACAGCGCTCTGGTCGCAGAGGGTGTCGGAGATGTACAGCTCGTCCATGCCGGACACGCAGACGATGTCGCCGGCGGTGGCTTCGGCCACCTCAACCCGCTGCAGGCCGGAGTGGCCCATGATCTTCAGAACACGACCGTTGCGCTTCTTGCCGTCGGCGCCAATGGCAGTCACCGGGGTGTTGGTCTTCACGGTGCCGCGAGCGATGCGGCCGATACCGATGACGCCAAGGAAGCTGTTGTAGTCCAGCTGCGAGATCTGCATCTGGAACGGGCCGTCGACGTCCACCTTGGGCGCCGGAACGTGGTCGATGATGGCCTGGAACAGGGCATCCATGTTGTCGTCCATGTTCTCGTGGTCCATGCCGGCGATGCCGTTCAGGGCGCTGGCGTAGACGATCGGGAAGTCCAGCTGCTCGTCGCTGGCACCGAGGTTATCGAACAGGTCGAAGATCTGGTCGATGACCCAGTCCGGACGCGCGCCCGGGCGGTCGATCTTGTTCACCACGACGATCGGACGCAGGCCGGCCTTGAACGCCTTCTGGGTCACGAAGCGGGTCTGCGGCATCGGGCCGTCCTGGGCGTCGACCACCAGCAGCACGGAGTCGACCATGCTCATGACGCGCTCGACCTCACCGCCGAAGTCGGCGTGGCCGGGGGTGTCGACGATGTTGATGTTGTAGCCGTTCCACTTCAGCGCGGTGTTCTTGGCCAGGATGGTGATGCCGCGTTCCTTTTCCTGGTCGTTGGAGTCCATCACGCGCTCGTTTTCCGCTTCTTTGCGGTCGAGGGTGCCGGACAGGCGCAGCAGCTTGTCGACGAGGGTGGTCTTGCCATGGTCGACGTGGGCGATGATGGCGATGTTGCGAAGATTCTCGATCACTGATTCGTTTCTCTGTAGATAGCTTCGAGCTCGGGCTTGAAGCTGGGAATTGTCCGGACGACGTCAGGCTGTCCGAGTTGTAACGACTGGGCCTTGCGATCAGCAGCGGTCGGGAGGGCGGTGGCGAATGCTGCCACCCAACAGCCCCGGCTGTTTCACCGATGCGTCAGGCCGGACGATAGACGCGAACATTCACATGCCCCTCGCTCAGCAGATGGTGAGCATGCAGGCGGCTCATGACACCTTTGTCGCAATACAGCAGGTACTGGCGGTTTTCATCCAGTTCCTTGAAACGGTTGTTCAGCGCGTAGAACGGCAAGGTCTGAACTTCGATGCCGGACAGTTCGAGGGGTTCGTCCTCGGCGGCGTCGGGGTGACGAATGTCGAGGATGACCTGGCCGGCCGTCGCCTCGCTGACCTCCTCGACCTTGATGTCTTCGCCCAACTCGTCGATCACCCGGTCGATCGGCACCTGGCGGGCACTGGCCAGGGCGCGCTCGAGGATGGCCATGTCGAACTGCTTTTCCTCGTGCTCGACGCGATAGCGCTTGGCGCGGGTGGTCGGGTTCTTCGAGATCACGCCGCAGTATTCGGGCATGTTCTTGGCGAACTCGGCGGTGCCGATCTCGAAGGCGGTGTCGATGATGTCCTGCTTGTGGCTGGCGATCAGCGGGCGCAGTACCAGCATGTCGGTGGCCGAATCGATCACCGAGAGGTTCGGCAGGGTCTGGCTGGAGACCTGGGAAATCGCCTCGCCGGTGACCAGTGCGTCGATGTGCAGGCGCTCGGCGATCTCGGTCGAGGCGCGCAGCATCATGCGCTTCAACACCACGCCCATCTGGCTGTTGTCGACCTTCTGCAGGATCTCGCCGACCACTTCCTCGAACGGCACGCTGATGAACAGCACGCGGTGCGAGCTACCGTATTTCTTCCATAGATAGTGGGCGACTTCCATCACGCCCAGCTCATGGGCACGGCCGCCGAGGTTGAAGAAGCAGAAATGCGTCATCAGCCCGCGGCGCATCATCTGATAGGCGGCGACGGTGGAGTCGAACCCCCCGGACATCAGCACCAGGGTCTGTTCCAGCGCACCCAGGGGATAGCCGCCGATGCCGTCGTGCTGCTCGTGGACGACGAACAGGCGCTGGTCGCGAATTTCCATGCGCACTTCGACTTCCGGCGCCTTCAGCGAAATGCCGGAGGCGCCGCACTGCTGGCGCAGCTGGCTGCCGACATGCCGTTCGACGTCCATGGAGCTGAACGGGTGCTTGCCGGCGCGCTTGCAGCGCACCGCGAAGATCTTGCCCGGCAGGCGCTCGGCGTAGTGCGCCTTGCACTTGGCGACGATGTCGTCGATATCGCCCAGCGGGTACTCGTGGACCTCCAGGCAATGGGCGATGCCGGGCGTGCAGCGCAGGCGCTCGATCATCTCGCGCAGCGGCTTCGATTCGCTGAGCGCGGTTTCCACCTCGATGTTGTCCCACACGCCTTCGACCCGCACCTCGGGGTCGAGCTCGCGCAGCACGGTGCGGATGTTCTTCGCCAACTGGCGAATGAAGCCCTTGCGCACCGGCGGGCTCTTGATGGTGATTTCGGGGAAAACCTTGACGATCAGCTTCATGGAAACAGCGCGGGTGCCGGCGTGGCTGGAAAAGAGGGGCGCGGAGTATAGCGGAAACTGCTCAAGTTTTAATCGGTTTCTTTGAGTCGCGCCCATATGCACCAACAAGATGCGCAACCGAGACCGCTCGCACCATTAGCGCGCACGTTTTCGTACAGGAAGCTAGGATTTAGCGCGCCCCATCGCCGCGGCAGCGCAGTGGCGGGCCTGCAGTTCCAAGACGGAGCACTGGCATGCAATTTGCTCCCTTGTGAGGCAGGTCGCCTTGGCGGAACATCGCCGCCCGGCTTCACCCTGATTCGGAAGCTCACTGTCACGCTTCCACCACTTGGAGAACACCATGTCGAAGTCGCTTCAACTGATCAAAGATTACGATGTGAAGTGGATTGATCTGCGCTTCACCGATACCAAAGGCAAGCAGCACCACGTCACCGTCCCGGCTCGTGATGCCCAGGATGAAGACTTCTTCGAGCACGGCAAGATGTTCGACGGTTCGTCCATCCATGGCTGGAAAGGCATCGAAGCCTCCGACATGATCCTGATGCCGGTCGACGAGACCGCTGTGCTCGATCCGTTCACCGAAGAGCCGACCCTGATCCTGGTCTGCGACATCGTCGAGCCGAGCACCATGCAGGGCTACGACCGCGACCCGCGCTCCATCGCCAAGCGCGCCGAGGAGTTCCTCAAGTCCACCGGCATCGGTGACACCGTATTCGTCGGCCCGGAGCCGGAGTTCTTCATCTTCGACCAGGTCAAGTTCAAGTCGGACATCTCCGGCTCGATGTTCAAGATCTACTCCGAGCAGGGCTCCTGGATGACCGACCAGGACGTCGAAGGCGGCAACAAGGGCCACCGCCCGGCCGTCAAGGGCGGTTACTTCCCGGTTCCGCCGTGCGACCACGACCACGAAATCCGTACCGCCATGTGCAACGCCATGGAAGAGATGGGCCTGGTCGTCGAAGTACACCACCACGAAGTGGCCACTGCCGGTCAGAACGAAATCGGCGTGAAGTTCAACACCCTGGTGGCCAAGGCTGACGAAGTTCAGACCCTGAAGTACTGCGTACACAACGTCGCCGACGCCTACGGCAAGACCGCGACCTTCATGCCGAAGCCGCTGTATGGCGACAACGGTTCGGGCATGCACGTACACATGTCGATCTCCAAGGACGGCAAGAACACCTTCGCTGGCGAAGGCTATGCCGGCCTGTCCGAGACCGCCCTGTACTTCATCGGCGGCATCATCAAGCACGGCAAGGCGCTGAACGGCTTCACCAACCCGTCGACCAACTCCTACAAGCGTCTGGTCCCGGGCTTCGAAGCGCCGGTCATGCTGGCCTACTCGGCCCGCAACCGTTCCGCCTCGATCCGTATTCCGTACGTGTCCAGCCCGAAAGCCCGTCGTATCGAAGCGCGCTTCCCGGACCCGGCTGCCAACCCCTACCTGTGCTTCGCTGCACTGCTGATGGCTGGTCTGGACGGCATCCAAAACAAGATCCATCCTGGCGATGCCGCCGACAAGAACCTGTACGATCTGCCGCCGGAAGAAGGCAAGCTGATCCCGCAGGTCTGCGGCAGCCTGAAGGAAGCCCTGGAAGAGCTGGACAAGGGCCGCGCGTTCCTGACCAAGGGCGGCGTGTTCTCCGACGAGTTCATCGATGCCTACATCGAGCTGAAGTCCGAGGAAGAAATCAAGGTGCGCACCTTCGTGCACCCGCTGGAATACGACCTGTACTACAGCGTCTGATCCAGTTCGCGTGACAGGAAGGCCACCCTCGGGTGGCCTTCTTCGTTTCTGCCCGGCGACTGCGATCCATGCAGCTTGTCACGCCTCGCAAATCGCAGCGATCGTGCTTGCCTGAAGGCCGTTGCAGTGCAAGGCTTCGACGGTCCACCTCCTGCGGAGCCTCCCATGCGTAGCGCCCTGTTCAGCCTGCTGTTCATCCTCAGCGTCCCGGCCTTCGCCGAGATCTACAAGTACACCGACGAGCAAGGCAACACGGTGTTCACCAACCAGCCGCCAGAAGGCGTGCAGGCCGATACGGTGGATCTGCCACCGGCCAATACCGTGAACATCCGCACGCCCGAGCCGCCACCGCCATTGCCGGACAGTCAGCAGACGCAGCAGGCGCCCTACGAGACATTGCAGGTAGCCGGCATTCCCGATGACGAGGCGCTGCGCGCCAACAACGGCAGCTTCGTCGTCAGCGCTGTGCTGGAGCCACCGCTGCAACCCGGCCACAGCCTGCGCTTCGTACTCGATGGCATCCCTCAGGCCGCCGCCAGCGCGGCCACGTCCCTGCAACTGAACAATGTCGAACGCGGCGAACACCGCCTGCACGTCGAGATATTGAGCGGCGAGCGGGTCATTCAGCGCAGCCAGCCGGAGCGGTTCACGGTGCAGCGTGTGCATACCTCGAGCCCGGCGTTGCGGCCGAAGCCGGCGAGGCCTGCGCCTTGAGAATCGTTCGCCAGGCAGCTGCCATCCTGCTGCTCGCCAGTGCGCTGCCAGCTCTCGCCGGCGTCTATTCCTACATAGATGCGGAGGGCAACCGGGTCTTTACCGATCGCCCGGCCGGCCAGATGGCCGAGGAGGTACGGCTAAAGCCATCGAACAGCATGCCTGCGCCTCCCGTGCAGGCCGCACCGACCGCCGGGCCAGCGGTGAAAGCAACACCCGTCGACTATCAGCTGCACATCATCAGTCCGACCGAGGACGAGGCGATCCGCAACAATGCGGGCACGGTCAACGTCACCCTGCAAGCCGAGCCTGCGCTGCAACCCGGGCACGCTTATCAGGTGCTGCTCGACGGACAACCGTTCGGTGCGCCAGCCGAGCAGGCGGAATTCGAGCTGAGCAATGTCGATCGCGGCACACACCAGCTGGCAGTGGCGGTGATCGATGAGCAGGAACGCGAACTGCAACGCAGTGCGATCCGGTCCTTTCACCTGCTTCGCACCTCTCTGGCCCAGCGACGCATGGTCAACCCGTGCAAGAAGGCCGATTACGGCGTGCGCCCGGAATGCCCGCTCAAGGACAAACCGGTTGAAAAACGCGACATTCCCTTCGTGCCCTTTCTATGATCATTGAGTGCACCTGTTTGGTGCGCCCAATGAACGAGCCGATCGCTCGTCACCAAATTGGGTCACCGGACAGCCCGTAGGGCTGCAGCATCAGGCCGATCCGCGCCGCAATGGCGCGCTTGGTTTGGTTCTTGCATTTCCTGCATGAACCTCCGGATGCAGACCAGTCATGATCAACGAAGCCCTGCAACGCCTGCTGATCGAGAACCTGACCACCGCGACGCTGCTGCTCAACTCGCGCTTGCGCCTGGAGTACATGAACCCGGCGGCCGAAATGCTGCTGGCCGTCAGCGGTCAGCGCAGCCATGGGCAATTCATCAGCGAACTGTTCACCGAATCACCGGAAGCCCTGGCGGCATTGCGCCAGGCTGTGGAAGAAGCCCACCCGTTCACCAAGCGCGAAGCCACCCTGACCTCCGCCACCGGCCAGTCGCTGACCGTCGACTACGCCGTGACCCCGGTGCTGACGCGCCAGGAGACCATGCTGTTATTGGAAGTGCTGCCGCGCGACCGGCTGCTGCGCATCACCAAGGAAGAGGCCCAGCTGTCCAAGCAGGAAACCACCAAGATGCTGGTGCGCGGCCTGGCCCACGAGATCAAGAACCCCCTGGGCGGCATTCGCGGCGCGGCGCAGCTGCTGGCCCGCGAGCTGCCGGAAGAACATCTGAAGGACTACACCGAGGTCATCATCGAGGAAGCCGACCGTCTGAGGAACCTCGTCGACCGCATGCTGGGCTCGAACAAGCTGCCGTCGCTGGCGATGACCAATATCCACGAAGTGCTCGAACATGTGGCCAGCCTGATCGAGGCCGAATGCCAGGGAAGCATCATTTTGGTGCGCGACTATGACCCGAGCATTCCCGAAGTCCTGATGGACCGCGAACAGATGATCCAGGCCGTGCTCAATATCATGCGCAACGCCATGCAGGCGCTGGCAGGGCAGAACGAACTGGGCCTCGGCCGCCTGACCCTGCGCACCCGCACGCTGCGCCAGTTCACCATCGGCCATATCCGTCATCGCCTGGTGGCGCGCATCGAGATCATCGACAACGGCCCGGGCATCCCCGCCGAACTGCAGAACACGCTCTTCTACCCGATGGTCAGCGGTCGCCCGGACGGAACCGGGCTCGGCCTGGCCATCACCCAGAACATCATCAGTCAGCACCAGGGCCTGATCGAATGCGAGAGCCACCCCGGCCACACCGTGTTCTCGATCTTCCTACCGCTGGAACAAGGAGCCACATCAGCATGAGCCGAAGCGAAAACGTCTGGATCGTCGACGACGACCGCTCCATCCGCTGGGTCCTGGAAAAGGCCCTGCAACAGGAAGGCATGGCCACGCAGAGCTTCGACAGCGCTGATGGCGTGCTGGCCCGCCTCGCCCGCCAGCAGCCGGATGTGATCATCTCCGACATCCGCATGCCCGGCCTCAGCGGCCTGGACATGCTCTCGCAGATCCGCGAGCAGTACCCGCGCCTGCCGGTGATCATCATGACCGCGCACTCCGACCTGGACAGCGCGGTGGCTTCCTACCAGGGCGGCGCCTTCGAATACCTGCCCAAGCCGTTCGACGTCGACGACGCCGTGTCGCTAGTCAAACGCGCCAACCAGCACGCCCAGGAACAGCAGAACCAGCAGCAGCCGGCCAACCGCCATCACACGCCGGAGATCATCGGCGAGGCACCGGCGATGCAGGAGGTGTTCCGCGCCATCGGTCGCCTCAGCCATTCCAACATCACCGTGCTGATCAATGGCGAATCGGGTACCGGCAAGGAGCTGGTGGCCCATGCGCTGCACCGCCACAGCCCACGCTCGGCATCGCCGTTCATTGCGCTGAACATGGCGGCGATTCCCAAGGACCTGATGGAATCCGAGCTGTTCGGTCACGAGAAAGGTGCCTTCACCGGTGCGGCCAACCAGCGCCGCGGCCGCTTCGAGCAGGCCGACGGCGGCACCCTGTTCCTCGACGAGATCGGCGACATGCCGGCCGACACCCAGACCCGCCTGCTGCGCGTGCTGGCCGATGGCGAGTTCTACCGGGTCGGCGGCCACACGCCGGTGCGGGTCGACGTGCGCATCATCGCCGCGACGCACCAGGACCTGGAAACCCTGGTGCAGGCCGGCAAGTTCCGCGAAGACCTGTTCCACCGCCTGAACGTCATCCGCATCCACATTCCGCGCCTGTCCGATCGCCGCGAAGACATTCCGGCACTGGCCGAACACTTCCTCGCCAGCGCCGCGCAGGAGCTGTCGGTGGAGACCAAGGTGCTCAAGCCGGAAACCAAGGAATACCTGCAGCATCTGCCCTGGCCGGGCAACGTGCGCCAGCTGGAGAACACCTGCCGCTGGATCACCGTGATGGCGTCCGGGCGCGAAGTGCATGTCGACGACCTGCCACCCGAGCTGCTCAACCAGCAGGCCGAGGCGCAGCCGGCGCACAACTGGGAACAGGCGCTGCGCAACTGGTCCGATCAGGCCCTGGCGCGCGGCCAGAGCAACCTGCTCGACGAGGCGGTACCGGCCTTCGAGCGCATCATGATCGAGACCGCGCTCAAGCACACCGCCGGTCGCCGCCGCGACGCCGCGCTGCTGCTCGGCTGGGGTCGCAACACCCTGACACGCAAGATCAAGGAGCTGGGCATGCGCGTCGATGGCAGCGATGACGACGACGGCGACGACAGCTGATCAGACGCTGATCCGATCTGCGACATAGAACCCCGCCACTGGCGGGGTTCTTCTTTCTGACGCCCCAGCCATGTGCGAATCCGTCATGGCCGCCAGGGCGACACGCTGACCTGCACCTGCCAGCCGCCGTCGCCGCGCGCGCCCTGCCACTGCCCCTGCAGCCGCCGTGCCGCCACCAGATGCAACAGCAGGCCCTTCTCGGTCTGCTGCACGCGCCAGGCCACCGGCATGCCGTCGATCTGCAGCTGCCCGGATTGCGGCTCGCCCTCGGCCTGGAACAACAGGGCGAACGCCCCCTCCAGATGCTCGTCATAGGTATCCGGCTTGCGGTCGAAGCGCAGCGACAGCCCCTGTGGCAGCACCTGCACCGCCTCCAGCTGCACCGGCCCGGGCGCGGTGAGCCGGCCGATCATCAGCCCCACCAGCAGCCCGATAAGCACCAGCGAACCGAAAAAGGTCCGGCGTATGCGGCGCATCGGGTCCTGCGCCCCGGTAGAATGCCGCCGGTCTTCAACCTCGGTGCTGCGCATGTTTCACGTGATCCTGTTCCAACCGGAAATTCCGCCCAATACCGGCAACATTATCAGGCTCTGCGCCAATACCGGCTGCCACCTGCACCTGATCGAGCCGCTGGGTTACGAGCTGGACGACAAGCGCCTGCGCCGCGCCGGCCTCGACTACCACGAGTACGCCACGCTGGAGCGCCACGCCGACCTGCCGAGCTGCCTCGCGCGGATCGGCATCGACGCCGCCAACCCGGACGGCCCACGGCTGTTCGCCTTCACCACCAAGGGCTCGCAGCCCTTTCACGACGTGCGCTACCGGCGCGGCGATGCCCTGCTGTTCGGCCCCGAAAGCCGCGGCCTGCCGCCAGAGATCCGCGATGCCCTGCCCAACGAGCAGCGCCTGCGCCTGCCGATGCGCCCCGACAGCCGCAGCCTGAACCTGTCGAACACGGTGGCCGTCGCGGTATACGAGGCCTGGCGCCAGCATGGCTTCGCCATGGAGTGAATCGCAACCTTGCGACAAAGCGCCGTGAACATTCCGGCCTCGGCCCCGTCTTAAACGGACAAGCTGGCAAGGTGCCGGCGGCCAAGTCGATTCCGGTCAGGCTGCGCAAGATGATCGCCGCCGCGGTCGCCGGCGACGTGCCACGCCAGCCCGTCGCCCGCAGCGCAGCGAACAATCCCGGTCTGACTGAGCGCCTCGCGCGGAACCGCGATTGCAGGTGAAGCTCGCCGACAGCTGTTGAAAAGCCGGCAGCGGTCCCCCATATCAACCGCATTCGGGCATTCATCGCCCCGCAGTGTGGAGATTTTCCCTTGACCACCATCGTTTCAGTGCGCCGCAACGGCAAAGTCGTCATGGGCGGCGACGGCCAGGTTTCCCTCGGCAACACCGTCATGAAAGGCAACGCCAAGAAGGTCCGCCGTCTCTATCACGGCCAGGTCCTGGCCGGCTTCGCCGGCGCCACCGCCGATGCCTTCACTCTCTTCGAGCGTTTCGAAGGCCAGCTGGAAAAGCACCAGGGCCATCTGGTGCGCGCCGCCGTCGAGCTGGCCAAGGATTGGCGTACCGACCGCTCCCTGAGCCGCCTGGAAGCCATGCTCGCCGTGGCCAACAAGGACGCCTCGCTGATCATCACCGGCAACGGCGATGTGGTGCAGCCCGAAGACGATCTGATCGCCATGGGCTCCGGCGGCGGCTTCGCCCAGGCCGCGGCCAAGGCACTGCTGCTCAAGGCCGGCGCCGACATGTCGGCCCAGGAGATCGCCGAGACCGCGCTGAACATCGCCGGCAGCATCTGCGTGTTCACCAATCAGAACCTGACCATCGAGGAGCTCGACAGCGCGATCTGATCGCCTGTCGTTCCGGAGTACCGCACCATGTCCATGACGCCCCGCGAGATCGTCCACGAACTCAACCGCCACATCATCGGCCAGGACGACGCCAAGCGCGCCGTGGCCATCGCCCTGCGCAACCGCTGGCGGCGCATGCAGCTGCCCGCCGAGCTGCGCCAGGAAGTCACCCCGAAGAACATTCTGATGATCGGCCCCACCGGCGTCGGCAAGACCGAAATTGCCCGCCGCCTGGCCAAGCTGGCCAACGCACCATTCCTGAAGGTGGAAGCGACCAAGTTCACCGAGGTCGGCTATGTCGGCCGTGACGTCGAATCGATCATCCGCGATCTGGCCGACGCGGCGCTGAAGATGCTGCGCGAGCAGGAGGTGCACAAGATGCGCCACCGCGCCGAAGACTCCGCCGAAGAACGCATCCTCGACGCCCTGCTGCCACCAGCGCGCCCGGTAGGCTTTTCCGAAGAGCCGGTGCAGAGCGGCGATTCCAACACCCGTCAGCTGTTCCGCAAGCGCCTGCGCGAAGGCCAGCTGGACGACAAGGAGATCGACATCGAGGTCGCCGAGAGCCCGGCCGGGGTGGAGATCATGGCCCCGCCCGGCATGGAGGAGATGACCAACCAGCTGCAGAACCTCTTCGCCAACATGGGCAAGGGCAAGAAGAAGAGCCGCAAGCTGAAGATCAAGGAAGCCTTCAAGCTCATCCGCGACGAGGAAGCCGCACGCCTGGTCAACGAAGAAGACCTCAAGGCCCGCGCCCTGGAGGCGGTGGAGCAGAACGGCATCGTCTTCATCGACGAGATCGACAAGGTTGCCAAGCGCGGCAATACCAGCGGCGCCGACGTTTCCCGCGAGGGCGTGCAGCGCGACCTGCTGCCGCTGATCGAGGGCAGCACGGTCAACACCAAGCTGGGCATGGTCAAGACCGACCATATTCTCTTCATTGCCTCCGGCGCCTTCCACCTGTCCAAGCCCAGCGACCTGGTGCCGGAACTGCAGGGTCGCCTGCCGATCCGCGTGGAGCTCAAGGCGCTGTCACCGCAGGACTTCGAGCGCATCCTCACCGAGCCGCATGCGGCGCTCACCGAGCAGTACCGCGAGCTGCTGAAGACCGAAGGGCTGCACATCGAGTTTCTCGAGGACGGCATCAAGCGCATCGCCGAGATCGCCTGGCAGGTCAACGAAAAGACCGAGAACATCGGTGCCCGGCGCCTGCACACCCTGCTCGAGCGCCTGCTGGAGGAGGTCTCCTTCAGTGCAGCCGACCTGGCCGGCAAGCAGCAGGGCGAACCGATCCGCATCGACGCCGCCTACGTCAACGAGCACCTCGGCGAACTGGCTCAGGACGAAGACCTGTCGCGCTACATCCTCTGACCGTCACGGCCGTGGCGATTGCCACGGCCGATTTTTCCGGAGCGTCGCATGCGCATCCCCACTGCAATCAAACTGCACAAGGCGTCCAGAACGCTGGAACTGGAATACGGCGCCGACGAGCGCTACGTGCTGCCCGCCGAGTTCCTGCGTGTGCATTCGCCATCGGCGGAAGTCCAGGGCCACGGCAACCCGGTGCTGCAGACCGGCAAGCTGAATGTCGCGCTGGAGCAGATCGAGCCGGCCGGTCAGTATGCGTTGAAGCTGACCTTCAGCGATGGCCACGACAGCGGCCTCTACACCTGGGACTACCTCGAGCGCCTGGCGCTGAATCAGCAGGCGCTGTGGGAGGACTATCTCGCGGCACTGGCGGCCGCCGGAAAATCCCGCGACCCCGATGAGTCGGTCGTCAAGCTGATGCTCTGAAAGGGAAACCGTAGGGTGGATCACGCTTCGTCGATCCACCGAACAGCGTCGATGCTCCGCGGCCGCGGATGTAAAAATCGACAGCCACCCTACGTTCCGCGCACCTTATTGCGACCGATAGGCTGAAGGCCAGCTGCCTCAGGCCAGCGCCTTGTCCAGTGCCCGCTCGATCTGGCCCTGGATACTGCTGCCCATGGCCGAGAGCAGCAGACCGAGGTTGAGCAGCACCTTGACGCTGTCCTCGTAGACTTCGATGCGCCCGTCCGCACCGCTGCGCCTGACCGCCAGCACATCGCCCTGCCATTGGCAGCTCACGCCGAACTCGCGAGCCAATCGCGCGGCCAGTTCGTCGGCCTTTTCACGCGCGGCCTCGCGGCCGAGATTGTGGGAACGTTCGACGATGATCTGGGCCATGACGACTCCTGGCTGCCCGAAAAGGCGCGCACTATAGCAAAGCGCCGACAGACGGCGCGGCCGGTCAATACCCTGCCGCCAACGGCCATAGCGCTCGCACCCACACCGGGCAGCCACAGCCCGCGCCATGACGCCGCGAACTGCGACATGTCGCCGCTAGTCCTTTTGCCAGCCGTCGGCAGCTCGACGCTTATCAGCCGGCTTTTTAGGTTTAGAATGCCGGGCACATTCTTCCCGGCGAAAGTGACATGACCGACCCTCGCAAAGCGCATGACGCAGAACCGACCACCCATTTCGGCTACAAGAACGTGCCGGAAAGCCAGAAGGCGCAGAAGGTGGCCGAGGTGTTCCACTCCGTGGCCGCCAAGTACGACCTGATGAACGACCTGATGTCGGGCGGCGTGCATCGGCTGTGGAAGCGCTTCACCATCGAGCTGTCCGGCGCCCGCCACGGCAATCGCATCCTCGACATCGCCGGCGGCACCGGCGACCTGACACGGCAGTTCTCGCGCATCGTCGGACCCACCGGCGAAGTGGTGCTGGCCGATATCAATGCCTCGATGCTCAAGGTCGGCCGCGACAAGCTGCTGGACAAGGGTGTGGCCGGCAATGTCAGGTTCGTTCAGGCCGATGCCGAGAAGCTGCCCTTCCCGGACAACTATTTCGATGTGGTGACCATCGCCTTCGGCCTGCGCAACGTGACGCACAAGGAAGACGCCATCGCGTCGATGCTGCGCGTCCTGAAGCCGGGCGGCCGGCTACTGGTGCTGGAATTCTCCAAGCCGACCAACCAGCTGTTTTCCAAGGCCTACGACGCCTACTCGTTCAGCCTGCTGCCGATGATGGGCAAGCTGATCACCAACGACGCCGACAGCTATCGCTACCTGGCCGAGTCGATCCGCATGCACCCGGATCAGGAAACGCTCAAAGGCATGATGGAGACCGCCGGTTTCGAGCGCGTCAGCTATCACAACATGACCGGCGGCATCGTCGCCCTGCACCGCGGCATCAAACCCTGATGTTGCGCGCTGCCCTGCTGGCCGGTGCCGAGCGTGGCATCAATCGCGTCTTGCGCCTGGATCCCACGGCATTGCCGCGACTGGCACGCCTGAGCGGCCGAATCATCGAGATCGACTGCACGGCGCCGGCCTGGCGCCTGTTCGTTCTCGCCGACGACGAGGGCCTGCGCCTGGCCAGCAACTGGGGCGCGGATGCCGATTGCCGCCTGCGCGCGTCTGCGAGCAGCCTCTTGCGCCTGGCCGTCAGCCGCAACAAGACCGCCGTGCTGCATGGCCCCGAGGTCGAGATCGACGGCGACAGTGGGCTGCTGATGAACCTCGCTGAGGTGCTGCAGGATCTGGAGCTGGACTGGGAATACGAAATTTCCCGCTGGCTCGGCCCGGTCGGCGCACAGCTACTCGGTTCCAGCCTGCGCAGCCCTGTGGACTGGGTACGCGACAGCGCCGACTCGCTGCGTCAGGACCTTGCCGACTACCTCAGCGAGGAATCGCGGATGCTGGTCGGCCAGGCCGAAGCCCAGGCGCGTTTCGACGAGCTGGATGACATGAAACTTGCCCTCGACCGACTCGAAGCGCGCATCGAGCGCCTCGCCCTCAACCTGAATCCAGATCGCCCCGAATGAAGCTGTTCGCCGCCGCCCGCCGCCTGTTTCGCATCCTGCTGGTGGTGATCCGCTACCGCCTCGATGACATCATTCTCGACCTGCCGATGCCCTGGTGGCTGCGCGCCACCAGCTACCTGCTGCCCTGGCGCTGGATCCCGCGGCGGCGCAGCGAGCTGTCGCGCGGCGCTCGCCTGCGCCTGGCGTTGGAAGGACTCGGGCCGATCTTCATCAAGTTCGGGCAGATCCTCTCCACCCGCCGCGATCTGCTGCCGCTGGATATCGCCGAAGAGCTGGCGATGCTGCAGGACCGCGTGCCGCCCTTCGATTCAGCCGTTGCCACGGCACTCATCGAGCGCCAGCTGGGTGCGCCGGTAGGCGAGATCTTCGCCCGTTTCGACAGCAAGCCGCTGGCCTCCGCTTCGGTGGCGCAGGTGCATGCGGCCAAGCTGCGGTCCGGCGAGGAAGTGGTGGTCAAGGTGGTGCGCCCGAACCTTCGGCCGATCATCAGCCAGGACCTGGCCTGGCTGTTCATGCTGGCCAATACCGCCGAGCGCATCTCCATCGACGCGCGCCGCCTGCACCTGGTGGAAGTGGTCGACGACTACGCCAAGACCATCTACGACGAGCTCGACCTGCTGCGCGAAGCGGCCAACGCCAGCCAGCTCAAGCGCAATTTCGAGGGCTCGGCGCTGCTTTACGTGCCGCAGGTGTACTGGGACTACTGCCGCCCGCAGGTGCTGGTGATGGAGCGCATCTACGGCGTACCGGTGACGGACATGGCCGGGCTGGCGCGGCAGAACACCGACATGCGCCAGCTGGCCGAACGCGGCGTGGAGATCTTCTTCACCCAGGTGTTCCGCGACAGTTTCTTCCATGCCGACATGCACCCCGGCAACATCTTCGTCAGCACCCACCAGCCCTGGAGCCCGCAGTACATTGCGGTGGACTTCGGCATCGTCGGCAGCCTGACGCCCGAGGACCAGGACTACCTGGCGCGCAACCTGATGGCCTTCTTTAAACGCGACTACCGCAAGGTCGCCCAGCTACACATCGACTCGGGCTGGGTGCCGGCAGAAACCAAGGTCAACGAGTTCGAGGCGGCGATCCGCACCGTCTGCGAGCCGATCTTCGAGAAGCCGCTGAAAGACATCTCCTTCGGTCAGCTGCTGGTGCGTCTGTTCCAGGTGGCGCGGCGCTTCAACATGGAAGTGCAGCCACAGCTGGTATTGCTGCAGAAGACCCTGCTCAACATCGAAGGCCTCGGCCGCGAGCTGTACCCGGATCTTGACCTCTGGAGCACTGGCCAGCCCTATCTCGAGCGCTGGATGCGCGAGCGCATGAGCCCCAAGCAGCTGATCAAGAACGTGCACGCGCAGATCGAACAATTGCCGCACTTGGCCAACATGACCCGCGAGCTGCTCGAACGGATGGCGCACCCGCATGCGAACAACCCACCGCCGCCCTGGCGCGAGCGTCACCACGGCTGGCCGCTGCGGCTGATCGGTGCGGTATTGCTCGGCAGCGGCGCGACCCTGGCAGCCAGCGCAGAAAGCCTGACCGCCTTAACCGCCTGGCCGGCGTGGGTGATGCTGGTGGCCGGCATCTTCATCGTGGTGCGCCGATAGCCATCCCTGGTGCAGGCTGGCACACTTGGCCCATTGAGCGGAGAATCCGATGAACTGGCTGGACGAAATCAACTGGAACGCCGACGGTCTGGTGCCGGCGATCGCCCAGGACCACAAGACCGGCCGCGTGCTGATGATGGCCTGGATGAATCGCGAAGCCCTGGCGCTGACCGCGCAGGAAAACCGCGCCATCTACTGGTCGCGTTCGCGCAACCGGCTGTGGCGCAAGGGCGAGGAGTCCGGGCACGTGCAGCAGCTGCACGAGCTGCGCCTGGACTGTGACGCCGACGTGATCATCCTGATGGTCGAACAGATCGGCGGCATCGCCTGCCACACCGGGCGCGAAAGCTGCTTCTACCGCGTGTTCGAGAACGGTGCCTGGAAAGTCGTCGAGCCGGTTCTCAAGGACCCGAACGCCATCTACGCGGAGCACAAGCATGAGTGACACCCTCACCCGCCTGGCCGAGGTGCTGGAGGCCCGTAAGGGCGCGGCGCCGGACAGCTCCTACGTCGCCAGCCTGTATCACAAGGGCCTGAACAAGATTCTCGAGAAGGTCGGCGAGGAATCGGTGGAAACCATCCTCGCCGCCAAGGATGCCGCCGTCAGTGGCGACTCCAGCGACCTGATTTACGAAACCGCCGATCTCTGGTTCCACAGCCTGGTCATGCTCGCCGCTCTCGGCCAGCACCCGCAGGCCGTGCTGGATGAACTGGATCGACGCTTCGGTCTCTCCGGACACGCGGAAAAAGCCGCGCGTCCGCAAACTTGATTCACATCGGAGATATCACCATGGGTTTTGGCGGCATCAGCGTCTGGCAACTACTGATCATCCTGCTCATCGTCATCATGCTGTTCGGCACCAAGCGCCTCAAGGGCCTGGGCTCCGACCTCGGTGATGCGATCAAGGGCTTCCGCAAATCCATGGGCACCGACGAGGAGAAGCCCGGCGTCGAGGACAAGCAGAACCAGACCATTGACGCACAGGCGCGCAAGGTCGAAGAACCGACCAAGAAAGACCAGTGATACGTTCCATGCGGCCGAGCGGCGACCTTCGCTGCCCGGCCGCTCTCCCTATTGATGTGAGCACGTCCTGATGTTCGATATCGGTTTCACCGAACTGCTATTGGTCGGCCTGGTGGCATTGATGGTGCTCGGTCCGGAACGCCTGCCCGGTGCGGTTCGCACCACGGGACTGTGGGTTGGCCGGCTGAAACGCAGCTTCAGCAACATCAAGGCCGAGGTGGAGCGCGAGATCGGTGCCGACGAGATCCGCCGGCAACTGCACAACGAGCGCATCCTCGATCTGGAGCGGGAGATGAAGCAGAGCATCATGCCGCCGTCGCCCTCCAGCAGTCCGACCGCCACAACCCCGCCGACGTCCGCAGACGGCGCCGGCCAGGCCGCGAGCACAGCAAGCAGTAGTTCCAGCGATACGCTGACGCCCGCTGCGAACCCACCCGCTCCTGGCACCGAGACCGCTCAGCCCCTTCGCTCCGACAGACCATCCGAACCATGAGCAAGCCTTCCATCGACGACCAGGAAATGCCGCTGGTCGCGCACCTGACCGAGCTGCGCAAGCGCCTGCTGCGTTGCGTGGTCGCCATCGCCCTGCTCTTCGCCGGGCTGTTCTACTTCTCACAACAGATCTACGCGTTGGTCGCCGCGCCGCTGCGGGCCTATCTGCCCGAAGGCGCGACGATGATCGCCACCGGCGTCGCCTCGCCGTTCCTGACGCCGTTCAAGCTGACCCTGATGGTCGCGCTGTTCCTCTCCATGCCGATCATCCTGCATCAGATCTGGGGTTTCATCGCCCCCGGTCTGTACAAGCACGAGAAGCGCATCGCCGTGCCGCTGCTGGTGTCGAGCATCTTCCTGTTCTACGCCGGCATGGCCTTCGCCTATTTCGTGGTGTTCCCGATCATGTTCGGCTTCTTCGCCAGCGTGACGCCCGAGGGCGTGTCGATGATGACCGACATCGGCCAGTACCTGGACTTCGTCCTCACCCTGTTCTTCGCCTTTGGTGTGGCATTCGAGATTCCGGTGGCGACCTTCCTGCTCATCTGGGTCGGCATCGTCGATGTGGAGACCCTGCGCAAGAGCCGCCCGTACGTGATTGTCGGCTGCTTCGCCATTGGCATGGTGCTGACGCCACCGGATGTGTTTTCGCAGACCCTGCTGGCCGTGCCCATGTGGCTGCTGTTCGAAGCCGGCGTGATTTGCGGCAGCATGGTCAAGAAGCGTGAAGAGCCCTTCCGCGGCGACGCCGAGGACGACGAAGCGGAAGCCAGCGACCAGCCGCCCGCGCCGCGCCCGTGAACCTGTTGCTGCTCGAACCGGCCGACTTCATCGCCGGTGACCGGGTCCTGTTGCGCGACCGCCGCCTGACCCACATGCGCGAGGTACATCGTGCCGAGGCTGGCGAGCACCTGAAGGTTGGCCTGGTTGGCGGCAATATCGGCAGCGGCCAGTTGCTGCGCCTGGACGCCACCGAGGCCGAGCTGCAGGTGAGCTTCGATCAACCACCACCGGCCAAGCTGCCGGTGACCCTGCTGCTGGCGCTGCCACGACCGAAGATGCTGCGCCGGGTGCTGCAGACCGTCGCCGCCATGGGTGTACCAAAACTGGTCCTGCTCAACAGCTACCGAGTGGAAAAGAGCTTCTGGCAAACGCCCTTCCTCGAACCGTCCGCCATTCGCGAGCAGTTGATCTTCGGCCTCGAACAGGCGCGCGATACCGTGCTGCCCGAGGTCGTCATCGAAAAGCGCTTCAAGCCTTTCGTCGAAGACCGCCTGCCGCAGCTGGCGGCAGGCACCTGCGGCCTGGTCGGCCACCCTGGTGATTTCCCGCCCTGCCCTCGCGCGCTCAGCGAGCCAGTCACCCTGGCGATCGGTCCGGAAGGCGGCTGGATTCCGTATGAGGTGGACAAGCTCGCCGCCGCCGGCCTGCAGCCGGTGCAGCTGGGTGATCGCATCCTGCGTGTGGAGACGGCGGTCACCGCATTGCTGGCACGGCTGTTCTGACCCTGGGATCGTTTCGATCGAAAGCGACCGGTGCCAGCTGCACGCCGATGAACGTAACGCACCCAGCCGGTACGAGGGAGTCAGAGATTGGGACTGCTCACGCCTCGGCGCGCTTGCGCCGCGGCCTCGACATTCCAACGAATCCCTAAAAGAGCCGTTCTTGCCATGCGACCACTGACTATCGACATGCACCGTCTGGAATATGCTCTGGACGGACGCGACATCGCCGAGTACTACCTGGATCTGGAAAGCGGCGAAATTCGCGCGATCTTTCCCGGTGATCCTCCTCCCGGGGCCATGGAGAAGTATGACGTCAAGGAGGACCGCTACCTGCACATCGAACCACTGGATCTCGCGCAATCGATCGCCATGCGTGAGGCCTTCCTGTTCACCCAGCACGATCCCATCGCCCATGCGGTGCTCAGCAATGCGCTCAAGGGGCGCAAGCCGCTACGCACCTTCGATTTCAAGCTGGAGGACTTCCCCGACGTCAGGGAGGCCTGGCTGCGCTACCAGACCGTACAGCTACGCGAATACGCTATTACCTGGTTGCGCGACAACGATCTGGAACCGATGCGCCACTGAAGCTCAGCTTTCGAGGAGAAAGGTCACCGGGCCGTCGTTGACCAGATGTACCTGCATCTCCGCGCCGAAGCGCCCACAGCCAACCAGGGGATGCTGGTCGCGCGCCTGCGCCAGCAGATAGTCGTACAGCGCCTCGCCTTGCGCAGGTGGCGCCGCGCTGGAAAAACTCGGGCGCAGGCCGCTGCGGGTGTCGGCGGCCAAGGTGAACTGCGAAACCAGCAGCAGGCCGCCGCCGATGTCCTTCAGCGACCGGTTCATCTTGCCCTGCTCGTCGCTGAACACCCGGTAGTTGAGCAGCTTGTGCAGCAGCTTGTCGGCGCGCGCCTGATCGTCTTCGCGCTCGACACCGACCAGCACCAGCAAACCCTGATCGATGGCGCCGACCACCTCGCCAGCCACCTCGACCCGCGCCTGGCGAACGCGCTGGATCAGCCCCTTCATTCGGCATCCGCCGGCGGCAGGTCGAGCAGGCGGTGGGCGATCTCACCGGTGGCACGGACCAGCGCATCGGTGATACCGACTTCCGCCGCCGAGTGCCCGGCATCGCGGATGATCTGCAGCTCGCTGTTGGGCCAGGCCTGGTGCAGTGCCCAGGCGTTGTCCAGCGGGCAGATCGCATCGTAGCGGCCATGCACGATGATGCCTGGCAGGTGGGCGATCTTCGGCATGTCGCGTAGCAGCTGATCGGGTTCAAGGAAGGCGTGGTTGACGAAGTAATGGCACTCGATGCGCGCCATCGACAGTGCCCGGTGCGGATCGGCAAAGCGCTCGACGACGTTGGAGTTGGGTCGCAGCGTCGCTGTGCGGCCCTCCCAGCACGACCAGGCCTTGGCCGCGTGCATCTGGGCGATCTGATCGCTGCCGGTAAGGCGACGATAGAAGGCTGACATCAGATCATCGCGCTCCTCGGGCGGAATCGGCGCGAGGAAATCCTGCCAGTAATCAGGGAACAACCGGCTGGCGCCTTCCTGATAGAACCAGGACAGGTCCTCGGGCCGGCAGAGGAAGATGCCACGCAGGATCAGCGCGTGCACGTGTTCGGGGAAGGCCTGGGCGTAGGCCAGCGACAGCGTCGAGCCCCAGGAGCCACCGAACAGCACCCACTTGTCGATACCCAGATGCTCGCGGATGCGCTGAATGTCGGCGATCAGGTGCGCGGTGGTGTTGTTCTCCAGGCTGGCATGCGGTGTCGAGCGACCACAGCCGCGTTGGTCGAAGGTGATGATGCGGTACAGGGTCGGATCGAAGAAGCGCCGGCTGATGGCGTCGCAACCACCGCCGGGGCCGCCGTGGACGAACAGCACCGGCAGGCCGTCCGGCGATCCACTCTCGTCGACATAGAGCACATGCGGTTCTTCCACCGCCAGCTCGTGCCGGGCGTAGGGTTTGATCTCCGGATACAAGGGCTGCATGGCACACTCCTGATCTGCGGCGGGCCGGCCGGCCCGCATGACGTTTGCGGCATCATAGCGAGGTTCGGGGAGTTGAGCATGTCAGCATGGAAAATAGCGGCGCTGGCGGTACTGCTGGCACTTGTCGGCTGCGGACGGGACGATCCGCAGGCGGCGCTGCAGCGCGCGGCAGAACAGCTGCAGACGAGCCTGGAGAGCAAGCAGACCGGGGAGCTGATGGCGCTGCTGCACGCCGATTTCCAGGCCCAGCGGCAGTACGATCAGGAATGGGCGCGGCGCACGGCGACGCTGATGTTCCTGCGCCACCGCAACGTCCGGGTGATCGCCCTGAGCCAGCGCAGCTGGATCGATGCGACTTACCCGGACCGCGGCTATACCGAAGCGCAGGTTGCGCTGACCGGCGCCGAGGCGCTGTTGCCGCAGCAGGCCGGGCACTATCAGGTCAGGCTGGAATGGCGACAGGAGAACGGCAACTGGCAGCTGGCGCGCCTGCAATGGCAGTGAGCGGCGCCGAGCGCTGAACGCTCATCGCCGCCAGATCAACTCGGAGGTGTCGTAGCCCCTGCGTTCGGCCTCGCTGAGCAGGCGCTCCCGCGTCGCCTGGTCGACCTCGGCGTCGCGCGCAAGCAGCCAGAGGTACTTGCGGTCGGGGCTGCCGACCAGCGCGGTGTTGTAGCCCTCGTCGAGGTAGAGCACCCAGTAGTGTCCCTTGGTCAGATCGGGGAACAGCCGGCTGAACCAGTTATCGAAGCGCACCCATAGTCGATCGGTGCGCCCTGCCTCCTGCGGTACCGCCTCACCCTTTGCTTCCTGCCATTCGCCATCTTCCGTCTCGCAGCGATTGGTCACCGCGACATGGCCATCATCCTTTAACTGGTAGTGCGCTTCGGAGCGCAGGCAGTCACGCTGAAAGAACATCGGCAGGCGTGCCAGCTCGTACCAGGTGCCCTGGTAGCGCTCGAGATTCACCTCGCCCACGGTTTCCGGCGGCCGTTCACGCCCGCCTCCCACGCAGCCACTCAACAGCATCATCAAGCACAGCAGGGCGACACTTGCACGCATCGGATATCTCCAGGGTTGCATCAGCGGTTATTGCAGCCCCTTGCCGGAAAACATCATCACCTTGTCGCCGGCGAACTGGACGCTGATGAAGCGGTTCTTCTCACCCCAGGTACAGCTGGACATGCCCAGCGCGCCGGCGCATTCCGAAGGCTTGCCGAGCAGCTTCTCCACCTCCACCCGCTCCATGCCGGGCTTGAGCTTGGCGAAGTTCTCCTGGGTGATCGGGCTGCAGGCGGCCAGCAGAGCCGTGCAGACAATCAGCAATGGGGTACGCAATGACATATCGAGCTCCTTGCTTCTTTTTAAGTTCAGCATTGCCGAGCGAGGTTTCTGCAGCGCTACGACGGCGGCACGCTAGAACGACGAACCCGGCTGCTGCAGGAATGATCGTTCGGCGTCGCTGCTGCGACGTCCGAGAATGGCGTTGCGATGCGGGAAGCGGCCGAAGCGGGAGATGACGTCCCGATGGCGCTCGGCATAGTCGAGAAAGCCGGCGAACAGCACCTGCTCGTGCTCGGCAGCGATGTCGCGCAGGGCCGTGAAGTGCGCCACAGCCAGATCCTGCACCGCCAGGTTCTCCGCGTGTTCCAGCACCAGATAGATGAATACCCGCTGGATCGGCGAGAGCAGCATGTCGCCGCCATGGGCCAAACCATCGCGGACCAACTGCTGTGCGCGCTCATCGCCGGCGAAGGCCCGCGGGGTGTCGCGGTGGATCATGCGTGGCAGCTGGTCGAGCAGCAATACCAAGGCCAGCCAGCCCTCGGGCAGTTCGGCCCAGTCCTGCAACTCTCCGTCCAGCGCCTGTTCGACCAGTGCGACGAAGCGTTCGCGGGCCTCGGCATCCTGCTCTGGACGGTAACCGAACCAGAGGCGCTGCTTTTCAGCCGCGATCTCGCTTGCGCTGGTGCCCTG
Organism: Pseudomonas sp. LM13; assembly: GCF_041381355.1. Classification (NCBI taxonomy): domain Bacteria; kingdom Pseudomonadati; phylum Pseudomonadota; class Gammaproteobacteria; order Pseudomonadales; family Pseudomonadaceae; genus Pseudomonas; species Pseudomonas sp. LM13. Next base: position 67,147 of record NZ_JACBXH010000015.1, on the reverse strand, counting down.
GCCGAACCACCAGTGGAGCAACTCCTGCCAGGGCGCCTGCACCGGTCAGCCCTGGTGATAGCCGGTGACGCGCTCGACTTCTTCCTTCGAGCCGAGGAACACCGGCACGCGCTGGTGCAGGGAATCCGGCTGGATCTCCAGGATGCGCTGGGAACCGGTGGTGGCGGCACCGCCGGCCTGTTCGATGATCATCGACATCGGGTTGGCCTCGTACATCAGGCGCAACTTGCCAGCCTTGTCCGGCTCGCGGGCGTCGCGCGGGTACATGAAGATGCCGCCGCGGGTGAGGATACGGTGCACGTCGGCGACCATCGAGGCGATCCAGCGCATGTTGTAGTTCTTGCCCAGCGGGCCTTCCTTGCCGGCTAGCAGCTCGCTGACGTAGCGCTTGACCGGCTCTTCCCAATGGCGCTGGTTGGACATGTTGATGGCGAACTCGGCGGTGCTCTGCGGCACGCTGAGGTTCTCATGGGTGAGCACGAAGCTGCCCAGCTCGCGGTCGAGGGTAAAGCCCATGACGCCATGGCCGAGGGTCAGCACCAGCATGGTCTGTGGGCCGTAGATGGCATAACCGGCGGCGACCTGTTTGGTGCCCGGCTGCAGGAAGGCTTCCTCGCCGAGAGCGTCGTTCTGGCTGAAGCAGGCATCCGGGCAGCGCAGCACGGAGAATATGGTGCCGACCGAGACGTTCACGTCGATGTTGCTGGAGCCGTCCAGCGGGTCGAAGACCAGCAGATAGGCGCCCTTCGGGTATTTGCCGGGAATCTGGTACGCGTTGTCCATTTCCTCGGAAGCCATGCCGGCCAGGTGGCCGCCCCACTCGTTGGCTTCCAGCAGGATTTCGTTGGAGAGCACGTCGAGCTTTTTCTGCACTTCGCCCTGCACGTTCTCGCTGCCGGCGCTGCCCAGCACGCCGCCCAGCGCGCCCTTGGAAACCTGGTGGCTGATCGCCTTGCACGCACGCGCCACGACCTCGATGAGAAAGCGCAGATCCGCCGGGGTATTGTTGCTGCGAGTCTGCTCGATGAGGTAGCGACTGAGGGTTACGCGTGACATGGAAATGGCTCCGGAGGAAGGATAAACCCGCGCAGTTTAGCAGGCCGTAGGAAAACTAACTCCCCTCAGACCGGTTCGCCCCCCGCAGAGTTCAGCGCAGCGGCGAGCAGATTGCCAGCACGAGCGCAACGCCCCGCAGGTTCCGGCTGCCCGCCAGCGAAAAAGCGCCGGCGGGCCTGCCGTCACATCACTTTCCAGATTTCCCGGGCGTACTCGCGGATGGTGCGATCGGACGAGAACCAGCCCGTGCGCGCGGTATTGAGCACCGAGGAACGCCACCAGCGGGCCGGATCGCGCCAGCGCTCCTCGACCTCCAGCTGGGCCTGCCAGTAGGCCTCGAAATCGGCGCAGACCATGAAGGTATCGTGCCAGCTGATGCCATCAACAAGGCCGGTATAGCGCCCGGCGTCACCCGGCGAGAAGGCACCGCCGCGAATGGCCGAAAGCACCTCGGCCAGCCGCGGCGAAGCGGCGATGATGGCTTCGGCGTTGTATTCGTTGGCCTGCTTGCGCACATTCACTTCCTGCGCGGTGAGCCCGAAGATGAACATGTGCTCCAGGCCGATCTGCTCGCTCATCTCCACGTTGGCGCCGTCGAGGGTGCCGATGGTCAGCGCACCGTTGAGGGCAAACTTCATGTTGCTGGTGCCGGAAGCCTCGAGCCCGGCGGTGGAAATCTGCTCGGACAGGTCCGCCGCGGGAATGATGTCCTCGGCCAGGCTGACGTTGTAATTGGGCAGGAACACCACCTTGAGCAGCCCACGGACGGTGGGGTCGGCGTTGATGGTGTTGGCGATGTCGTTGGTCAGCTTGATGATCAGCTTGGCCTGGTGATAGCTGGCGGCCGCCTTGCCGGCGAAGATCTTCACCCGCGGCACCCAGTTGCCGCCCGGATCGGAGCGAATGGCCTGGTACAGCGCCACGGTGTGCAGCAGGTTGAGCAGCTGGCGCTTGTACTCGTGGATGCGTTTGACATGCACATCGAACAGCGCGCTCGGATCGACACTGATACCCAGCCGCTCCTGGATCACATTGGCCAGATGACGCTTGTTGGCCAGCCGCTGTTCGGCGAAGCGCTGGCGGAACGCGGCCTGTTCGGCAAAGGGTTCGAGCTCGCGCAGGCGGGTTTCCGGCTCATCGAGTACCTCCTCGCCGACATGCTCCACCAGCAACTGGGTCAGCTGCGGATTGGCCTGATACAGCCAGCGGCGGAAGGTGATGCCATTGGTCTTGCTGTTGATCCGCTGCGGGTAGAGCCGATGCAGGTCGGTGAACACGGTCTTGCGCATCAGCTGCGTATGCAGACCGGACACGCCGTTGGTGCTGTGCGAACCGAGGAAGGCCAGGTTGCCCATGCGCACCCGCCGGCCGTGCTCCTCCTCGATCAGCGACACCGAGCGCAGCAGCTCGGCGTCGTGGATGCCGCGCTCGCGCAGGTTGTCCAGGTGGTAGGCATTGATCAGGTAGATGATCTGCATATGCCGTGGCAGCAGGCGTTCCATCAGCCCCACCGGCCAGGTCTCCAGGGCCTCGGGCAGCAGGGTGTGGTTGGTGTAGGACAGGGTGGCGATGGTCAGCCTCCAGGCGTGCTGCCATTCGTAGCTGTGCACATCGACCAGCAGCCGCATCAGCTCGGCCACGGCAATCGCCGGATGGGTGTCGTTGAGCTGGATCGAGGTGTAGTCGGGCAGGCTGTCCAGCGAGCCGCGCTGCTTGAGATGGCGGCGCAGCAGATCCTGCAGCGAGGCGGCAACGAAGAAGTACTCCTGGCGCAGACGCAGCTCCTGCCCCGCCTCGGTGCTGTCGGCCGGATAGAGCACCCGCGAGATGCTCTCGGCGCGGGCCTTTTCCGCCGCGGCGCCGATGTGGTCACCAGCATTGAAGCGCGCCAGATGGAAATCCGCCTCGGGACGCGCACGCCAGAGGCGCAGCGTATTCACCCCGGCACCGCGCCAGCCGACGATGGGCGTGTCGTAGGCGATCGCCCGCACGCTCTCGGCCCAGTGCCAGAAATGCTGGACCTCGCCTTTCTCGTTGGTGGCCGCCGTGACGCTGCCGCCAAAGCCGATCAGATACTTCACCTCGGAGCGCTCGAACTCCCAGGGGTTACCGAAATCTAGCCAGGTCTCGGTTTGCTCGTGCTGCCAGCCGTCGACGATCGCCTGGCGAAACAGGCCGTGGTCATAGCGAATGCCATAGCCGTGGGAGACCACACCAAGGGTCGCCATGCTCTCCATGAAACAGGCCGCGAGCCGCCCGAGGCCGCCGTTGCCGAGCGCCGCGTCCGGATCCAGCAGACGGATGCGATCGATGTCCACATCCAGCCCGGCCAGCGCCTCGCGCGCCACCTCGAACAGGCCCAGGTTGCTCAGGCTGTCCACCAGCAGACGGCCGATCAGGAACTCCAGGGAAAGGTAGTAAACCCGCTTCTGCCCGCCGGTATAGGCCTCGCGCGTGCAATCCATCCAGCGATCGATGGTGCTGTCGCGGGTCGCCAGGGCGACCGCATGGAACCAGTCATAGTCGGAGGCGTTCTCCGGATCCTTGCCCACCGAGTAGGTGAGCTTGCGCAAAACCCGCTCACGGAAAGCGGCGACTTCTTGGGCAGTGGCGTTGGCTGATTCCTGCGTCATGGACAGACCTCGGTTAGCGAAGACACACAAGAGGGACTCGCGGCAGCCGCGCCCGTTCACCTCCGTTCGGCGTTCCTGAAAAAGGGTTGCAGGTTTCCTTTACATCTGCGCTACCGCCTGTCCGGTCACCGGCGCCGGAAGGCACTGGTAATCGGCGCGCGAGCCGCTATGATCCGCGCGCCCAACCGCACCTGAAGACATCCCGTGAAGACAAGACTGATCGCCTCCGCCGACCCGGAACGCCTGGAAACCTGGGTACGCTACAGCGCCGGCCTGTGCCGTGACTGCCACGCGACCTGCTGCACCCTGCCGGTGGAAGTGCGCATCGACGACCTGATCCGCCTGGAACTGGTCGATGCCTTCGAGCGCGACGAGCCGGCGAAGAACATCGCCAAGCGCCTGAGCAAGGCGGGCATCGTCGAGCACTTCAATCACAAGCACGAAATCTTCACGCTGACGCGCCTGACCAATGGCGACTGCCTCTATCTGGACCGCAAGACGCGCCTTTGCACGGTCTATGCCAAGCGGCCGGACACCTGCCGCAACCATCCGCGCATCGGGCCACGCCCCGGCTACTGCGCCTATCGCAGCAAGACCAACGGCTAGCGGCGCACCAGCGAACGTCACCCCCAACCGCCACGGCACCGGCCCGGGGCACGCAGGGCCGGGCGCGCAGCGGATCTGGCGACCCCGGCCTAATGCCTGAACGGACTGGCCAAAGCGTGACTCAGGAGTCATGCTTGGCGTCTGTCTGTATCTTCGCAACGTTTAGGAATCTACCCGGCATGAGCCGCGATAGCCGCTACCTGGAAGCCATCCTCCATCACGACATTCCGCTGACCCGCTCGCTCGGGTTGCGTGTCGAGCAGTGGGAAAACCACGAGCTGCGCCTGCAGGTGCCGCTGCAGCCGAACATCAATCACAAGAGCAGCATGTTCGGCGGCAGCCTCTACTGCGCCGCCGTACTGGCAGGCTGGGGCTGGCTGCATCTGCGCCTGCGCGAAGCCGGCATCGAAGACGGCCACATCGTCATCCACGAAGGCAAGATCGAATACCCGCTGCCGGTGGTCGACGACGCCATGGCCATCTGTTCGGCACCGAGCCCCGAGGCCTGGGAACGTTTCGAGGCGATCTATCGCCGGCGCGGGCGCTCGCGCCTGGAACTACACAGCCGCATCCTCGCCGCCGACGGTCGCGATGCCGTGCGCTTCACCGGGCAGTTCGTGCTGCACAAGTAACTGCTCGGCTGCGCCTGAGCGGCGCAGCCCTGCTGATCCTGCCTCGGGCGTAGCGCGGTCAGCTGCGGTTGGCCAGCTCGATCAGCATCTCGCGCCAGTCCACGCCGGCCGGAAGCGCCAGGAACGATGGATTGAGATACGTCTCCCGCGCCTCGTAGCGTAGCGGCGCACCTGCCACCTCCAGCACCTCGCCACCGGCACCTTCCAGCACCCCCTGTGCCGCCGCTGTGTCCCATTGCGAGGTCGGCGCCAGCCGCGGATAGCAGTCCGCCGAGCCCTCGGCGAGCAGACAGAACTTCAGCGAGCTGCCGACATTGGCCAGCGCCAGCTCACCAAAGCGTCCGCGCAGGCTGTCCAGCAGCCGCTCCTGCGCCGGGCTGCTGTGGCGCCGGCTGGCCACCACGGTAAAGCTTCCGGCGGGATGCGGCCGCACGCGCAAGGGCTGCGTCGCGCCATCGGCCTCGCTGCGCCAGGCGCCGAAATCCTTGCCGCCGTAGTAGCAGCGTCCGGATGCCGGAATGCCGACCACGCCGAAGCGCACCTCGCCCTGTTCGATCAGGGCCACATTGACGGTGAATTCCGCGCTGCCGGCGATGAACTCCTTGGTGCCGTCCAGCGGGTCGACCAACCACCAGCGCGTCCAGCCGGCACGCTCGGCCAGCGGCACCTCGCAGTCCTCCTCGGAGAGCACCGGGATGCTGCCGTCGAGCGCCTTTAGACCATCGAGCAACACATGATGTGCCGCCATGTCCGCCGCCGTCACCGGTGACTGGTCGGCCTTGGCCTGCACCTCCAGCTCGCTGCGCCAGTGCGGCAGGATCGCCTCACCGGCCTGGCGCACCAGATCGATCACCGTCGAAAGATAAGGATGACTCATTGGCCGAACTCCCCGCGCTGGGTCAGCAGATCACGCGCCAGATAGAGCGCCGCCAGTGCGCGGCCTTCGCTGAACTGTGGATGCTGTACCAGGCTGGACAGCTCGTGCAGGCTGACCTTGTCGAGCCACATCGGCTCGGGTTCGTCGCCTGGCAGCCGCTCTGGATAGAGATCGCGGGCCAGCACGACCTGGATCTTCTGGCTCATGTAGCCAGGTGAGAGCGACAGTTCGGTGAGCAGCTCCAGGCGCCGGGCGCCGAAGCCGGCTTCCTCCTTCAGCTCGCGGTTGGCCGCTTCCAGCACATCCTCGCCCGGCTCGATCAGCCCCTTGGGCAGCGACAGCTCGTAGCTGTCGGTACCGCCGCAGTACTCCTCGACCAGCAGCGCATTCTCGGCGTCGGCCAGCGCCACGATCATCACCGCTCCGTAGCCGCTGCCCTTGCCGACCAGGCGCTCGAAGGTGCGTTCCACACCGTTGGAGAAGCGCAACTGCAATTCCTCGACGCGGAACAGGCGGCTGCTGGCGACGATTTCACGGGCGAGCACGGTGGGTTTCTGGCGCATGGGGAACTCCTGGAAACGCGAGCGGCTATCATAACCCGTGTTCCTGCACTGGCCGTGAGCGCTTTGCGACCAGCTGAACGCCCTGCCCGCCCTCACTAGGTCACTTGAGCCGCCCATGATCGCCACCCTGCCTGGCCCGACATCGATACCGTCCTGCTCGACATGGACGGCACCCTGCTGGATCTCCACTTCGACAATCACTTCTGGCTCGAGCTGCTGCCGCAGCGCTACGCCGAACTGCACGGCATCAGCCGCGCGATGGCCGAACTGGAGCTCGCGCCGCTGTTCAACGAACACGTCGGCAAGCTCACCTGGTATTGCCTGGACTACTGGACACGCGAACTGAACCTGCCGATCCGCGAGATGAAGCGTGAGATAGCCGAGTTGATCGCTCTCAGACCCAGCGCCGACGAGTTCCTCTCGGCGCTGCGCCAGGCTGGCAAGCGCGTGGTGCTGATCACCAACGCCCACCGCGACTCGTTGTCGCTGAAGCTGGAAAAAATCGAACTGGCGCCCTGGTTCGACCGCCTGATCAGCTCCCACGACTATGGCTACCCGAAAGAGGAAGCGCAGTTCTGGTATGCGCTGCGCCAGGATCTGGAGTTCGACCCGTCACGTGCCCTGTTCATCGACGATAGCCTGCCGATCTTGCGCAGTGCCCGGCGTTTCGGCATCGCCCATCTGCTCGCGGTGCGCGAGCCGGACAGTCGCCGCGCGCCGAAGGATACCGAGGAGTTCGCCGCCGTCGAGGACTATCGCGACCTGGCGAGCAGCCTGACCGGCCCCCTGGCGTGACGGCTGGCTCTGCCGTGGGCCAGGCAGAAGCCTTACACTACGCAACAGTTGCCGCCGGCAGAACTGACTCAGGATGGGTTAGGGCCGAGCAACATCGAAACAGCGCACGCCGGTCGTCGAGACCCGGCATTCGCGGTTCAAAAGCCACGGATGATCGATAGGAAGTGACATGGCAGCAGTAGGCGCCGAGTTCTGGCCCCACAGTCAAAGCGAGATGAGCGAGCGCATTCGCCGGCATGCCTGGAACGAAAGCGTGCTCGGCCCGCTCGATAGCTGGCCGCAGACGCTGCGGTTGCTGCTCGACACCATCCTCGAAGCGCCGCTGCCCATGTGCATCCTCTGGGGCGATCAGGCGCTGCAGCTGTACAACGACGCCCATGCCCGGCTTATCGGCGACCGCCACCCGGCCGAACTGGGCATGCCGGCCTGCCGGCGCTGGGGCGCGACCTGGGAGCTGCTCGCCCCGGCATGCGACAGAGCCCGGCGCGGCGAGCCGCGAACGCTGCGCAACCAGCAGCTGGCGGTCGAGCGCGACGGCCAGCGGGTCGAGGCCTGGTTCGACCTGGCACTGAGCCCGATCCGCAACGAGCCGCACGGCATCGGCGGATTGCTGCTGTGCCTGAGCGAAACCAGCGAACGCGTGCGCACCGAAACCCGCCTGTCGCAGACCGCCCTGCACTACAAGCTCAGCGCCGAGGTGCACCGCGCCAGCGAACAGCGCCTGCAGCTGGCACTGGAGGCCAGCGACCTGATCGGCATCTGGGACTGGGCCATCCAGGCCAGCGAAATCCCGGCGGGCGCTGAGCTTTCCCGCATCCTGCCGGTGGCCCAGTCCGGGCCTAACGGTCTGAGCAGCGAAGCCTTCTTCGATCATGTCCACCCCGATGACGTGCCACGCCTGCGTGCCGCGCTGGAGCGCTGCATCGTCGAGCGCGGCACGCTCGACGAGCGCTACAGGCTGCGCAGCGACGATGGAGTCACCCGTTGGGCGCTGGCGCGCGGCCGCTGCCATTGCGACGAGCAGGGCTGGCCACAGCGCTTTCCCGGCGCGGTGATGAACATCACCGGGCAGCAGGCCAGCGAAGATGCCCTGCGCCAGAGCGAAGCCGAGCTCAAGATGGTCACCGACGCGCTGCCGGTGCTGATCGGTTACGTCGACGCCGAGGAACGCTTTCGCTTCAACAACCGCTACTACTCCGACTGGTTCGGCCACTCGACCGAATGGCTGCTGGGCAAGACCGCCCGCGAAGTGCTCGGTGAGCGCGGCTATGCCGAGCGCCAGGCGAGCATCCGTGACGCCCTCGCTGGCCGCGACGTGACCTTCGAGGCCCATAGCCCGCACCATGACGGCCAGCCCCGACGCATGCTGGTGCACTACCTGCCGCGCCGTGACGGCCAGGGCAATGTGCTCGGCTTCTTCGTCATGGCGCTGGATGTCACCGAGCGCTGGCGCGCCGAGCAGGCCCTGCGCGAACTCAACGAAACCTTGGAAAGCCGCATCCAGGAGCGCACCCAGGCCCTGGCGGAAGTCTACGAACGCCTGCTCAAGGAAATGGCCAGCCGCGAACAGGCTCAGGAAGCGCTGCGTCAGGCGCAGAAGATGGAAGCGGTCGGCCAGCTGACCGGCGGCATCGCCCACGACTTCAATAACATGCTGACCGGGATCATCGGCGGCCTCGACCTGATCCAGCGCTATATCCAGTCCGGCCGCCATGATGAAACCCAGCGCTTCATCGACGCCGCGGTGACCTCGGCCAACCGCGCCGCGGCACTGACCCATCGTCTGCTGGCCTTCGCGCGTCGGCAGCCGCTGAATCTCAAGTGCGTCGAACTCAACCAGCTGATCGAGTCGATGCACGATCTGCTGAGCCGCACCCTGGGCAGCCATATCCGCATCAGCAACCAGCTGCAAGCCGGTCTGTGGCCGGTCTCGAGCGACGAGAACCAGCTGGAGAGCGCGCTGCTCAACCTGGTCATCAACGCTCGCGACGCGATGCCCGACGGCGGCTCCCTGCTGCTCGAGACGCGCAACGTCGAGCTTCGACAGCAGAGCGAGGTAGGTGAACTGGCGCCAGGACGCTACGTCATCCTGAGCCTGACCGACAGCGGCTGCGGCATGAGCGCCAAGGTCCTGGCCAGCGTCTTCGAGCCTTTCTTCACCACCAAGCCGATCGGCCAGGGCACCGGGCTGGGCCTGTCCATGGTCTACGGCTTCACCCGCCAGGCAGGCGGGCACGTTCAGATCGCCAGCGAACCGGGCAAGGGAACCCAGGTGAGCCTCTATCTGCCGGTCTTCGACAGCCAGCCCGAGGCGATACCGCTGACCAGCGAGGTGCATGGCCCGCTGCGCGCCCGGCAGGGCGAGACGGTACTGGTGGTCGAAGACGATCCAGCCGTGCGTCTGCTGGTTCTCGACGTGTTGCAGATGCTCGGCTACCAGGCCCTGGAAGCGGCGGATGGCAACGCCGCGGTGCGCATCCTGGAAAACACGCCCGACATCGATCTGCTGGTGACCGATGTCGGCCTGCCGGGAATGAACGGGCGCCAACTGGCGGATATCGCACGGCAGCAACGCGCCGGCCTGCCGGTCCTGTTCATGACCGGTTATGCCAGGCAGGCGGCCAGTTCGGACTTCCTCGAACCAGGAATGGACATGATCAGCAAGCCCTTCAACCTGGACGCGCTGGCCAAGCGCGTGCGCGACATGCTGGCGAAGGCCGACCAACGGTGAATCGTCTTCGGCCGGGCGGGGTCATAACCCTACCGGCTGCTGGCAACCTGATCGGCGCTCGCAGCGCAGTTGCCCGAACCCGGCCCTGAAACCGACCCTTACGAGCCTGCCGATGAACGCGCCTTCCCGTCTGCCCGCCGGCATCGCAACGGCCACGCCAACGCCCAGCGGTGCCAGCCAGCGCTATCACTATCAGCCGATCGACGAGGCCGAACGGTGCGTTGTCGACCTCGCCGAGGAGTGCGCGCTGGCGATCGCCTATAACGGGCTCAATCAGGCCGTGATGATGATTTCCCCGGCGGACCTCGAGGATTTCGTCGTCGGCTTCAGCCTGGCGAACGGCATCGTCGAGTCGCCGAACGACATCTACGACATTCATCTGCACGGCCAGGGCAGTGCCCGGCGGGCGGAAGTCGAGATATCCAGCCGCAGCTTCTGGCAACTCAAGCGGCAGCGCCGCCAGCTCCCCGGCAACAGCAGTTGCGGCCTGTGTGGCGTCGAAGCGCTGGAACAGGCCCTGCCGCAGCTGCCGATCATGCCTCCAGCAGCGCTGCCGCCGGCACACTGGCTGCACGACCTGCGCGAGCGCATCTCCGCTTATCAGCCGCTGGGACGCGACTGCGGCGCGGTACATGCTGCCCTGTTCATGGACAACCAGGGGACGATACGTCTGGGGCGTGAAGATATCGGTCGGCACAACGCGCTGGACAAGCTGATCGGTGCCATGGCGCGCGACGGATTGGAGGTTGCCGGCGGCCTGGCTATCGTCACCAGTCGCTGCAGCCTGGAGCTGGTGCACAAGGTTCAGCGCGCAGGCATCCCGACCCTGGTCAGCCTGTCCTCCCCCACCGGTCTCGCGACACGCTGGGCGCAGCGACACAACCTGAACCTGATTCATCTGCCGCATCGCAGCCGGCCGCGCGTCTACAGCCCGGTGGCAAGCGCCGCCCGCGACTGAGTTGCGGACGCCGCACAAGCGGCTTAAGACCTCCGCCCGCAAAGCAAGTTCCGACCGAAAATCAAAGAGTTAGCAAACAGGAACTGCTTCACGCATTTCATCGGGAAGCCCTTGCCGGAAGCGAAGCGGCACGTGAGGATCACGCCGCAATTCCTCATACGGGATCACACCATGAAGTACGCCTCGATTTTCCTGTTGTCCACCAGCCTGCTCAGCGCAGCCGCCTTTGCCGGCAGCAACACCGAAGCCGCCGTTGGCGGTGCCCTCGGTGGCGCGCTCGGTTCCGTGGTGGGTGAGCATCTGGGTGGCTCGACTGGCGCGACCATCGGCGCCGGCGTCGGCGGTGCGGCAGGTGGCATGGTCGGTGCCGACAAGCGCAGCCGCACCGAAGCGGCCATCGGCGGTGGCCTTGGTGCGGCCGGCGGCAACGTCATCGGCCAGCAGGTCGGCGGCAGCACCGGCGGTCTGATCGGTGCAGCCGTCGGCGGCGGTGCCGGTGGCGCAATCGGCAACGCCTATGGCGACGATGATGACGACCGCTACCGAGATGATCGCCGTTACCGCGACCGTCACTACTATGGCCCGCCCGGCAAGGCCAAGGGGCATTACAAGCATCGTCACAAACACCATTGATGCCTGAGCAGGTCGCCGGCCTGCTGCAGCATCCCTCGAGAACGCCCGGATTCGCCCTGCCGCGTCCGGGCGCTCTCGTTTCTCTGGCTCGATGAATCCAGCCGCTACGCCAGAGCCTCCAGCGCCGCGCGCAGGCACGGCGGGATCGCCGTCGGCCGGTTGCTCGCCCGCGCGACGAAGACATGCACGAAGCGGCCCGCCGCGCAGGCCTCCTGCTCGCCCTCGCGGAAGATCGCCAGCTCGTACCGCACCGACGAGTTGCCCAGTTTGGCCACCCGCAGGCCGACCTCGATCAGGTCCGGATAGGCGATCGAGGCGAAGTAGTCGCAAGCCGAACTGACCACGAAGCCGACGATGTCGCCATCCTGGATATCCAGCCCGCCCTGCTGGATCAGATAGTTGTTCACCGCCGTGTCGAAAAACCCGTAATAGACGACGTTGTTCACATGACCGTAGATGTCATTGTCGTGCCAGCGCGTGGTGATGGGCTGAAAGTGCTTGTAGTCGCGGCGCAGGTGTTTGGGTTGCTCGGGCATGGTCGTTCTCGCGGTACGAAATGAAGAGGAACTGGCTCAGTAGGCAGCCTGATAGATCGCCAGCGCATCGGCCTCGCTGACCTCGCGCGGATTGTTGACCAGCAGCCGCTGCTGCAGCATCGCCTCCTTCGCCAGCTGCGGCAGCATCTCTTCCGGCACGCCGGCGTCGCGCAGGCGGGTCGGCAGGCCGACGCGGGCGCTCATCTGCTCGAACTCCTCAATCAGCTGCTCGGCGTAGGTGGACGGATCACCCGTGCGCAGGCGCTCGCCGAGAATGATCGGTGCCAGTTCGCCGTAGTGCGTGGCCGCCGCGCTGACGTTGAAACGCAGCACCTGCGGCAGCACCAGGGCGTTGGACAGGCCGTGGGGAATGTGGAAATTGCCACCCAGCGGATAGGCCAGCGCGTGCACGGCGGCGACCGGCGCATTGGCGAACGCCTGGCCGGCCAGGCAGGCGCCCAGCAGCATGGCCTGGCGTGCCTCGCGGTTGCTGCCGTTGTGCACAGCCTCGTCCAGATTGGCCGCCAAGAGGCGCAGCGCCTCGCGGGCCAGCAGGTCGGACATGGGGTTCTTCTTCAGCGCGCTGGTGTAGGCCTCGATGGCATGCACCATGGCGTCGATGCCGGTGGCCGCGGTCACCGCCGGTGGCAGGCCGAGGGTGAGATCGGCGTCGAGCAACGCCAGGTCCGGCAGCAACAGGGGCGAGACCACGCCCATCTTGGTCGTCTCACCGGTGGTGATGATGGCGATCTGCGTGACTTCCGAGCCGGTGCCGGCGGTGGTCGGCACCTGGATCAGCGGCAGGCGCAGGCCGCGGGCGTTGCCGACACCATAGATATCCTGCAGCGACTGCGCGCAATCAGGATGTGCCAGCAGCGCAACCAGCTTGGCCACGTCCATGGAGCTGCCGCCGCCGAAGCCGATGATCAGATCGACCCGGGACGCCTTGGCCTGCGCCACCGCCGCCAGGACGATGTGCTCGGGCGGGTCGGCAACGACCTGATCGTAAACGGCGACCTTCAACCCTTCCGTCTCGAACCCCGGCAGGACCTCGTTGAGCAGGCCAAAACGGGTGATGCCCGGGTCGGTCACCACCAGCACCGAGCGCGCCCCACGCTCCTTGCAGAGGCTGGCCAGCCGGCGCGACGAGCCGGGCTCGCAGATCAATTGAGCGGTTGTGGCAAAGCTGAACGGATGCATCGGTGCCTCCTGTGATCGATTAGCTCAAAACGCGAAGTCGCTTTCCGGCAACGCCATCAGACAATCCGCGCCACCCTGAATCGCTTCTCGATGCGCACTCGCCCGCGGTAACACACGGCGCAGATAGAAATCCGCACTGGCCAGCTTGGCCTGATAGAAAGCCTCCTCGCCGGCGCCCTGCTCCAGCGCATCCTGCGAACGCGCCGCGGCCTGCAGCCAGAGGCCGGCCAACAAGACATAGGCCGAGTACTGCAGGAAATCCACCGACACCGCGCCGATCTCCTGGGGATCGCGACCGGTGGCGGCGATGATCTCGGCCGTCAGCTCGCGCCATTCGCCGAGACGCATCTGCACCTTGCTGGCCAGAGCGTGCAGCGCCGGGCGATCGATCTGCCGGTCGCAAATCTCGCTGAATTCCGCCTGCAGCGCCGACAGTTCCGCGCCGCCGTCGCCGAGCAGCTTGCGACGGATGTAATCCAGCGCCTGAATGCCGTTGGTGCCTTCGTAGAGCTGGGTGATGCGGCTGTCGCGCATCAGCTGTTCCATGCCCCATTCGCGGATATAGCCGTGGCCGCCGTAGACCTGCACGCCGAGGCTCGCCACCTCCTGACCCATGTCGGTGAAGAATGCCTTGACGATGGGGATCAGCAACGCAGCGCGCTTGCTTGCGGCCTTGCGATAGCTCGGCTCGGGGTGGCCGTGCTCGAGGTCCAACTGACGGGCGCAGTAGGCCGCCAGCATACGGCTGCCTTCGACCAGCGTCTTTTGCGTCAGCAGCATGCGGCGCACGTCGGGGTGCACGATGATCGGGTCGGCTGGCTTGTCCGGATGCTGCGCGCCGGCCAACCCACGAGACTGCAAGCGCTCACGGGCATAGGCCAGCGAGCCCTGATAAGCCTGTTCGGCAATGCCAAGTCCCTGCAAGCCGACTTGGAAGCGCGCGTCGTTCATCATGGTGAACATGCACGCCAGGCCCTGGTTGGGCTCGCCGACGATCCAGCCGGTGGCGCCATCGAAGTTCATCACGCAGGTCGCCGCGCCCTTGATGCCCATCTTGTGCTCGATGGCACCGCAGGACAGTGCGTTGTGCGCCCCCGGCGTGCCGTCGGCATTGGCGATGAACTTGGGCACCAGCAGCAGGCTGATGCCCTTCACGCCGGCCGGGGCATCCGGCAGCCGCGCCAGCACCAGGTGCACGATGTTCTCGCTCATGTCGTGCTCGCCGCCGGAGATGAAGATCTTGCTGCCGCTGACCTTGTAGCTGCCGTCCGCCTGCGGCTCGGCCTTGGTGCGCAGCAGGGCGAGGTCGGTGCCGGCCTGCGGCTCGGTGAGGCACATGGTGCCGCTCCAACTGCCGCTGACCAGCTTCTCCAGATAGGCATTTTTCAGTTCATCGCTGCCGTGCTTGTACAGCGCCAGCACCGCGCCTTCGGTGAGGCCGGAATAGATGCGAAAGGACAGCGACGCGCCCATCAGCATCTCGTGGAAGTTGCAGGCCACCAGCTGCGGGAAGCCCTGGCCGCCGTACTCGGTCGGCCCGGTCATGCTCGCCCAGCCGTTGTCGACGTACTGCTTGTAGGCCTCGACGAAGCCCTGCGGCGTGCGCACTTCGCCGTTTTCCAGGGTCACGCCTTCTTCGTCGCTGTTGCGATTGAGCGGCGCGATCTCGCCGCCGGTGTAGCGCGCAGCTTCTTCCAGCACGCCGTCGATCAGCTCGCGGTCCAGGCCGTTGCCGAGCAGTTCGCAATGGCCGGTGGCATCGAACAGCTCGTGCAGCACGAAGCGCATGTCACGCAGGGGGGCCTTGTATTCCATGCTCAAGCCTCCTTCTTGTAGTCGGCGAAGCGCCCGCCGAGTGTGGCCAGGCTGTCGATCAGCTCGGCCGGCTGCCAGTGCTCGCCGTGCTGCTCGGCCAGAGCGTTGAGGCGGTCACGAATGGCCGGCAGACCCTGACGGTCGGCCCAGGTCATCGGCCCGCCGACTTCCGCCGGGAAGCCGTAACCGTAGAGGTAGACGGTGTCGATATCGGCGCTGGACTCGGCCATGCCTTCCTCGAGAATCTTGGCGCCCTCATTGACCAGCGCCAGCAGGCAGCGCTCGAGAATCTCCTCCGGGCCGATCTCGCGGCGCTCATAGCCGAGGCGCTCGGACTCGCGCTGCACCAGGGCGTCCACTTCCGGATCGTGCTCGGCCTGGCGGCTGCCTTCGGCGTAGCGGTAGTAGCCCATGCGCGACTTCTGGCCGAAGCGGCCCAGTTCGCAGAGACGGTTATCCACCTGCACCTCGGGCTCGTCCTGGCCCTTGCCGGCCAGCTCGCGGGCGCGCCATTCCAGGTCGATACCGACCACGTCATACATGCGGAACGGGCCCATGGCGAAGCCGAAGCCTTGCAGCGCGGCGTCCACCTGATGGGGATAGGCACCTTCGAGCAGCATTATCCGCGCCTCGCGCACGTAGGTGGCGAGCATGCGATTGCCGATGAACCCCGGGCAGTTGCCGGCGACCACGCTGACCTTGCCCATGCGCTTGCCGAGGGCCGTGGCAGCCTCGAGCACTGCTGGCGCCGTCTTCGCTCCGCGGACGATTTCCAGCAGCTTCATGATGTGCGCCGGGCTGAAGAAGTGCAGGCCTACCACCTGCTCCGGGCGCTTGGTGACAGCGGCGATGGCATCGATATCCAGCGCCGAGGTGTTGCTGGCCAGGATGCCGGCCGCCTTCACGATGCCGTCCAGCTCGCGGAAGATCTTCTGCTTGAGTTCGAGGTTTTCGTAGACCGCCTCGATCACCAGGTCCACGTCGGCCAGCGCCGGGTAATCCGCCGCCTTGGCGATGCGGGCCCGGCGCGCCGCCGCTTCGGCCTCGTCGATCCGCCCCTGACGCACGTTGTGCGCGTAGGTGTCGGCCACCACGCCCAGCGCCTGCTCGAGCATCTCGGGATTGTTGTCCAGCCACAGCACCTGCACACCGGCATTGGCCAGGCTCATGACGATGCCGCGGCCCATGGTGCCCGCGCCGATCACGGCGGCGGTCTGGATATCGAAGCGGGGTTGGCTCATGTGAACGGTCCTCGTCGCAGGCTGGAAAAAGTGGAGACCAACCATAGACGAAGACGCTACTATTTTTGAAATTTAGTCTTGTGATGTTTCGGATTCACCAAGTGAATATCTACAACTTCGACCTCAACCTGCTCCGCGTGCTCGACGCCCTGCTGCGTGAGCGCAACGTCTCGCGTGCCGCCGAGCGCCTGTCGCTCAGCCAGCCGGCGGTGAGCAATGCCCTGGGTCGCCTGCGCGAGCTGCTCGATGACCCGCTGCTGGTGCGCGTCGGCCGGGCCATGCAACCGACGCCGCGAGCCCTGGCGCTGGAGGCTCCTATCCGTCATGCGCTGCAGCAGATCGAACACAGCCTGATCGCCGGCGAGGCCTTCGATCCGGCGCGCAGCCATCAGCGTTTTCGCATCGCCGTGACCGATTATGTGGAGCTGATCTGCATGCCGGCGCTGATGCGGCGCCTGGCCGAGCGGGCGCCGGGCATTCGGCTGGCGATCCAGCACCTGACACCCAGCCTGCCCACCGAGGCGCTGGACAATGGCGAAGTCGACTTGGTGCTGGGACGCTTCCTCGACGTGCCATCGCGCTTCCATGTGCGCCACTGGGCCAGCGAAACGCTGCAGGTGGCGGTGCGCCGGGATCATCCACTGGTGACGGACGGCCTCGACCTGCAAGCCTTCCTGCGCCTGCGCCATCTCTGGGTGCACGGCGGTCAGACCCGCGGCATGGTCGACCAGTGGCTGGAGGGCCAGGGGCTGGAGCGCGAGGTTGTCTACACCACGCCAAACTATCTGCAGGCCGCGCACATCGTCGCCAGCAGCGACCTCGCCGCGGTATTGCCGACGCAGCTGGCGCGCCATTTCGCCGACCTGCTGCCGCTGCGACTGTTCGACCTGCCGTTCGAACTCGGCCCCTTCGAGCTGGATATCGTCAGCGTGGCGCAACGGCAGAATGATGCGGCGCTGCAATGGCTGATCGAACAGATCATGGCTTCACGCCGAATCTAGCCAGGCCGCTCAGGTATAGCGGCACTTCAATATGTTCACAGGCGAATAATCTTTTAAAGCGCAGCGAACTAATATCAAGCTGCATCACCGTTCGTCTCAAGTCTTACCAAAGCTTGAACTACACCTTCCCGACAACCCTCAGAGTTAATGAGGCGTCACTGGCTGTTCTTAAGGTAAGCCAAGCGCTATTAAACCGAAACCAAACAACTCCGCGGAGGCAATTATGGCTGACAATAAAGACAGCATGAGCGTGAACGAAGCCGGGCGAAAAGGCGGCGAAGCAACCGCAGCAAGCCACGACAAGGAGTTCTATCAGGATATCGGCAGCAAGGGTGGCCAGAACAGCGGTGGCAACTTCAAGAACGACCGAGAGAAGGCATCCGAAGCAGGCCGTAAGGGTGGCCAGAATAGCCACGGCGGCGGCCGCAACAGCTGATAGTCAGCGCAATGAAAAACGAGGCGGGAAGTTCATACTTTCCGCCTCGTTTTTCTTAAGGGATAACTACAAATACGAAACTCGATAATTAAATCATCAGCACACAGCACTTACGATTGTTATTCCCCATACTAAGCTCGCAACAAAGCGCTCACCCGATCTGTCGAAGCAAGAGCAGGGTTAGTCTACGCGCGTCCGCAATATGCAATCAGTCGGGGCATTCCGAATCGTATATGCAATTGACAAGTTTCCACGCAGCAGGCAGATGCTCTCATGACCACTCATATCATCCATTTCACTGCGCCAATCAACGCCGTGAATACGGCTCAGCTGATCAGCCACTGTACCCAGGCCGTGCAACAGGGCGCGTCCGAGCTGGTGGTCAAGATCGCCACCATGGGCGGAGAATGCAGCTATGGCTTCTCGCTTTACAATTTCCTGCGCACTCTACCGGTTCCCGTCCACACCCATAACCTTGGAACGGTCGAGTCGATGGGCAACATCGTGTTCCTTGCCGGGCAGCGCCGAACGGCCTGCCAACATAGCAAGTTCCTGTTTCATCCGTTCCACTGGACACTGAACGGCTCGGTGGATCACGCGCGGATATCGGAATACGCGATGAGCCTGGACCGGGATCTGGAGCTATACGCCCGTATTGTCGCCGAACGCACTCGCGGCGCCGACGAGCAGCTGGACATTCGTGCCTATCTTTGCGGCGCACCCAGGATCCTCGAACCCGACGACGCGCTGCGCTGCGGTCTCATCGATGCGGTGGACGAGCTGGCCCAGCCGATCGACGCTCGATGCTGGTGCGTTCCCTGCTGAGCAGTTAGAACGGAGTCAGCGGCGTGTGCTTGTTTCATCGTCTGACAGGCAACAAAAAACCCGCCGTAGCGGGTTTTTTCTGACCATTCCGAATCCTTCCGGTTGCCGTCCTGGCGATGGTCGATCCTCCTTGATCCTGAGCGCGTCCTGCACTTCAGAGACGGGCAAAGATTAAGCTGCGCGGTGGCGCAGACAAAGCGCCAATGGCTGAGCTGCGTGTAAGCCTTTCGCTATGGCGAGCGCTGCAGTCGATGCAGCGCGGAAAAGCAAAAACCCGCCGAGGCGGGTTTTTTCTGACCGTTCCGAATTCCCTTCGAGTGCCGTCCTGGCGGTGGTCGATCATCCTGATCCTGAGCGCTTCCTGCGCTTCAGAGTGGGTGTAGATTAATTACACGCCGTGGACGGCAAAAGGGTCGAACGCCGCCGCCTCTTGTAAGCCTTTTGCTATAGCGGCAGAAAGCGGAAACTTTCAGACCCCAGCCGCGCCTCGCAGTCGCCCTGCAAGGCCCGATATAGAGCCTTCCAGCGCAGATGATGCAGCGTATCGAGGGCGCATCGTGGCGACGAGCTGCAGCACTCGCAACACGTCGCCAGCAAGCCGTACTTAGTCCCTGGCCAGGTCAACCAGCGGCTCGTCACGAATTTCAGTCTCGCGACCGGCCTGTACCGCTTCGATCCGTTTGCGCGCGGCGTCGACCGCGGCGCTATCGGCCAGCAGCTCATAACTCACGCGAAAGTGCTTCTGCTCGCCCGGCTCGATCTTCGGCACCAGCCCCAACGGCCGTTGATAGCGGCGGTTGTAGGAGAAGCTGGTACCCGGCTCGAGGCCGGTCACGTAGCCCTGCTTCTCGGTATCGGTGTTCTTCCACAGCGAGAACACCGGCAGCTCGGCGGTATTGAAGCCGACACTGACGCCAAGATTGCCGGCGCGGTTGTGCAGCATGGTCAGGGTCCGGCCCTGTTCGTCCGCATAGGGCACCACGTTGAACACCGTCTCGTCGTAGCCCCTGGTCGGACCACGGTAGCGCTGCCAATCGCCCAGCTCCTTCGCCGCGCGGGGGTTGAACGGTGAGACCTGCTTGACCGGCGCCACGAAGCGCGCGCCCTCCTCCAGCAGCGGCGTGCCGAAATTGGTGTGGTACAGCACCTGGTATTCCTTGGCATAGTCGCCCTGATTGGTCAGCGTGTCGTGCAACGAGAATCCGCTGCGACCGGGCTCGGTGCTGAGCTCGGTGAGGATCGCGAAGTCGAGTTTCTTGAAGGCCTTTTCCTGTAGCTCGCCACGCAGGCGAATGACATAGGGCGGCTTCTCGTCGATCTGCAGCACCACCTGCGAGGCCGGAATGTTCGCCGCACGGCCATGCAGCGTGAGCAGTTCGCCGTTGTCTTCGCCGGGGTGGCCGACCCACTCGAAGCCGCAACGGGTGACCAGTTCGTTGAAACCTTCGAGCCACCCTAGACCGCCGCGCCCGTTGAGCTCGATAAAGGCCGGGTTGACTACTTCATCCACCGGCGAATCCCAGCCCAGGCGGACCTCGCCGGCCACCGCTTCCAGCACGTTCATGCCGCGTGTGGGTACAACGGTCATGCGCATATTGCCGTTGTCGATCTCGATCAGGCTGACGCCTTCCTGCCGGTCGCCATGCAAGGTACGCATGCTGACCGTGAATGGCTTCGGCGCGTCGATGCCTAGCTCTTCGCTGGTGATGCGCCAGTTCTTCGCCGGTTTGTCGGGTCGATCAGCACCTGTTCCCAGGCCATGGCAGGGGTGGCCAGGCAGATGCCCAGGCCGAGGAGAAGCTGCAAACGGGTCATGGGGGTTCCCTTTGTTGTTATGACTCCCGCTCAAGGTAGCTGAAACGTTTCATCTAGCAAACCAAAGCGGTTGCCGAATGACCGAAGGCAGGTGGAACACGTGTGCGGTAAGGTGTGATCGGAGCAGGCTTTAGCCTTTGCTGTAGCGACTCGGCTGCCAGTAGCCGCTGAGCAGCGGCAGCGCGGGACCACGCCAGCCGCGCTGACGAAGTTGACGGGCGATCAGCGTATTCATGATCTTGTGCCCCATCAGGAGCACGCTTTCATTGGCCTCGGCCAGTTCGATCAAACGCTCTGCCGCTGCGCTGGCACGCCTGGTGGACTCGCGGATGTGCTCGGTATGGCTGGCAAAGCCGAGAACCAGGCGGTGCGAAACACCAGGCGCCAGAAGCGCGACGGCAACAGCGGCAGGCCCCAGTCCGGATAAGGCAGGTGCGCCTCGGCGAACAGCGGATCGGGCCGTTCACAGCAGTCGCATCCCAGATGCGAGCGCGATTCGATGCAACGATGCAGGGAGCTGCAGACCACGATGCCAACCGAGCCTGCCAGCGCGACCAGACTGTCCGGGCGCTCGGCAGCGACGACCTCAGCCGCGTTGTAGCGCTCGACCCAGGTCTTCATGCCGACCGGCGTGCTCCAGCGCGCTGCACCGTGATCGGGTCTACCGTGCCGCACGAGGATGATCTGCATCTGACTACCGGATACACGGGGCCGGCCGCCAAGGCGCAGGCCTGGCAGCAGAGAAACAGGAAGAGAATGCAGCTTGTGGAAGCGCCCCGGCGCGCAGCCGGGGCGACAGGATCACTTGTCGAGTTCGTCCTGCTTTTCCAGGAATTCCTCTTCGAGCATCGCATCCTTGACGGCCTGTGGCGACTCGTCACGCAGGGGGTCATTCAGTTCACCGCCAGACAGGACCCGGCTGTCCAGCTTGCCCATCAGATGCTCGAGGGCGTGGTGCATCTTCTCGGCGGCACCATCAACGGCCAGCTGCATCGACTCGGCTTTGTGCGTGACGGAAACCGCCTGATGGCCTTTCGGCCGCGCCTCGATCTGGCAGCGCTTGTCGTCGGCGCCGGCCTTCTGCGCGTTCTCGTCGCTGATATGCACCTCGATGCGGGTGAGGAAATCGTCAAACCGTTCCAGGCGATCCTCCACGGTCGTGCCGACCCACTCGTGCAGCTCTACGCTGCCGGGAATGTGGTTGCTATTGACCTGAACATGCATACGACTGCTCCTGATAATTGACGGGTCTACGAAGATTCGAGGGGCCGGCCTCTTCGAAGGTTCAGGTGCTTCGTCCGGTTACCCGGCGCAATCGCGCCGGCGAACCGGTTTGCCGATCGCCGCCGTCTCTATCGGCACGCCCACCGAGCAGCCAACCCAGCACACCCCAGACAGCCGCACACATGGCGCCCACCAGCCCCACCAGCCAGACGCCCTGACCGACACTGTCGAGCAGGCTCTTGGCCCAGCCGCTCAAGGCATCACCGCCGCGATAGACCACGGTGTCGATGAAGTTCTTCGCCTTGTATTTGCTCTCGGCATCCAGCGGCGCGAAGAGCATCTCGCGGCCCGGGCGGACGAAGGCGTATTCGCCGACGCGGCGGACGATCATCACGGCAGCCAGCACGGCAAAGGTCGGAGCCAGCGTCAGGCCGATGAACCCGAGGCAGACGAGCGCCGGCACCGCGGCCAGCAGAATCCGCACGCCGAGCCGCTGCGCGATGCGCCCGGTGATGAACAGCTGCGACAGCAAGGCACCCGCCTGCACCACGAAATCGATCGCACCGAACACCCGCACCTGCTCGGCACGATCCGGAAACAGCTCGGCGACCAACCTTGCCTGTTCGAAGTAGAGAAAGGTGCTGGCGGTCGTCAGCAGCAGCACGAACGCCGCGATGCCGAGCAGATAGCCCGAGCCCAGCACCCGCGTCAGGCCACTGAATGGATTGCCCGCTACCGGTCGCCGTGGACTTTCGGCGTGTTCGGCTCCGGGGCGGCCGGCACCACGCAGTTCACGCCAAGCCATCAGGTAATGCTTGATGGCCACCGCGGCGGCCAGCAGCAGCGCTGCCAACAGCATCAAACCAAACTGTCCTAACACGCCCACCAGCAATGCACTGAGCGCCGGTCCGACCAGCCCGCCCACGCTGGCCCCGGCAGCGATGAAGGCGAACAGCCGGCGCGCCTGCGGCGCATCGAACACATCGGCCATCAGGCTCCAGGCGACCGAGACCACGAACAGGTTGTAGACCGAGATCCATACGTAGAACACCCGCGCCAGCCAGACGCTGTCACGCAGCGCGAAGAACAGCGCGGCAAACAGCAGCAGGTTGACGCAGAAGAAGCCGTACACCCAATCGATGTAATGGACGCGCGCCACCCGCGAGTTGAGCCAGGCGAACAGTGGCACCGCCACCAGCATGGCGATGAAGGTCGCGGTGAACAGCCACTGCAGGTTCTCGACGCCGCCCTGGATGCCCATGGACTCGCGGATCGGGCGCAGCATGAAATAGCCGGCGAACAGGCAAAAGAACAGGCCGAAGCCGGCCAGCGCCGCGCGGAGTTCGCCGGGGCGGGCATTGATCAGCGCGGCGAGGCGCGCAGCCGGAGCGACGGGCATTTGGCCCGGCTCAGCGGAAGGCGTCGACGATCATCTGCCGCTGTCGCGCATCGGGCAGACGGCCCTGGCCGGCAAGCAGGTTGTCGGCCATGTAGCGCGGGTTAGAAGTCGCCGGTATGACCGCGGTCACCGCCGGCTCGGCGAGGATGAACTTGAGCAGCAGCTGCGCCCAGGAGCTGGCGTCGATCTCCGCGGCCCAGTCCGGCAGCGGCTTGCCCTTGACCCTGGACAGCAGGTTGCCACGGGTAAACGGCCGGTTGATCAGCGTGGCGATGCCGTGGTCGGCGCAGTACGGCAGCAGCTGCTTCTCGGCGTTGCGCTCGCCCACCGAATAGTTGAATTGGACGAAGTCCACCTGCTCCTGCTTCAGGGTGTCCAGCAGGCGATCGTGGGCCGATTCCAGATAGTGCGTCACGCCGATGTAGCGCACCCGCCCCTCCTGCTTGAGTTCACGCAGCAGGCCGAGCTGGGTGCGGGTGTCCTGCAGGTTGTGCACCTGGATCAGGTCGATGACCTCGGTCTGCAGGGCCTCGAAGCTCGCCTCGATCTGCGCCAGGCCGCGCTCGCGACCGGTCGAAGACACCTTGCTGGCGAGAAACACCTGGCCGCGCTGGCCCAGGCGCTCGACCAGCTCACCGACGACGCGCTCGGCATTGCCATAGCTCGGCGCGGTGTCGATCAGCGAGCCACCGCCCGCGACCAGCACCCGCAGCACCTCGAGCAGGCGGTCCATGCGCGGATCGTCGAGGCTGACATTGTGCGTGATCGAGGTGCCGAGGCCGATGACGGGCAGCATCTCGCCGGTGGAAGGAATCTCGCGTCGACGCAGCCCCGCGGCTGCCCGCACCAGCGACGGTAGCAGCGGACCGAGCGCCAGCAGCGCTGCGGCCACTGCTGAACGTTGGATGATCTGGCGGCGCGTCGGCATGGGCGGAGTCTCCGATCAGTTGCGGTATCGACCTCTGAGTATGGTCGAGCCATCCCGCGATACCGGTCCAGCGACGTACGGAGCTTTTCCTGATGTTTCAGAGCGACGCGAAGCGTACGGAAGCGATGCCACAGTAGTGGCGATACGCCTCCATTTGCGCTTTACTGCGCCGCTTCCGATGCCTGCTGCGTTGACGGCGGGCTGATAACTGTCGAGACGAGCATGTCCTGCAACATACCCCAGTCGCGCCAGCCGAGCCCAGACGGCAAGCCACCTGCCGCGTCGCGCCCGCCCCGCGCACGCTCCCGGCTGAGCAGCCTCTGCTATGCCGCCGGACTGCTGCTGGTGTTCATTCTCAGCCTGCTTTTGCTGCCGAACGACAGCGGTCTGGGTCGGCTGCTTTGGGGCTCGCTGTAACGGCAGCGCGCCCGGCCTCAGGTGCGGAAACGGCCAACCAGTTCCGCCAGCGTCTTCGACAGCCCGGACAGCTTTTGACTGGCGAGCATGCTCTGCGAGGAGTAAGTGGCCGCCTCGTTGGACAGGTCACGGATATCTGTGATGTTGCGAGCGATTTCCTCGGTGACGCAGCTCTGCTCCTCGCACGCGGTGGCGATCTGGGCGGCCATATCGTTGATGCGCTGCACCGACACGGAGGTTTCCGCCAGCACCTGATCGACACCGGATGCCCGCTCGACACTGTCTCGCGCCTTGTCACTGCCGGTCTGCATGGCCTGTACGGCCTTGCCGACGCCACTCTGCAGGCGCTCGATGCGCGACTGGATATCCTTGGTCGAATCCTGCGTGCGCGCGGCCAGTGCCCTTACCTCGTCGGCCACCACGGCGAAGCCACGGCCCTGCTCACCGGCGCGCGCCGCCTCGATGGCGGCGTTGAGCGCGAGGAGATTGGTCTGCTCGGCGATGCCGCGAATCACTTCGAGCACCGCGCCGATGCTGGCGGTTTCCTCGGCCAGCGCACCGATGGTCTGCGATGCGCCTTCGACCTCCCCGGCCAGCTGACGGATCGACTGGATGGTGCTGCTGACGACCGACGCGCCCTGGCGTGACTGGGTTTCCGCCGCACGCGCGGCGTCCGATGCATTCTGCGCATTGAGCGCAACTTCGTGCACCGCCGCGCTCATCTCGGTCGCCGCGGTGGTCACCTGATCGACCGCGGCGTGTTCGCTGCTGATCAACTGATCGTTGGTTTCAGCCATCGCCGCCATGCCACGCGCGGCTGTCTCAACCTCAGCGGTAACCCGTCCGACCTCGGCGATCAGCGGCTGCAGCTTGTCGAGAAAACGGTTGAAGGCATTGCCGAGCTGGCCCAGCTCGTCAGCCGAATGCACCTCCAGGCGAGCACGCAGGTCGCCATCGCCATCGGCGATCTGCTTCAGCCGATCGAGCAAACGGCGCATCGGGCGCAACACCACCAGCGGCAGACCGAGGATGAGCAGTGCGCAGCCCAGCAGGCCGATGATCAGCACCACGGTCTGCTGACTGGATGTGGCGGCGCCCTCGGCGATCGCCGCCGCGCCCTCGGCCTCGGCGGCTGCGCCTTCGAGTTCACCGAGTTTGTCGATGGCATCGCGCATGGCATCGAAGCGCGCCTCACTGTCACCGAAGCTCAGCGCGCTGGCGGCCTGAGGATCGAGATCGACCTGCTCGATGACCCGCTGCGATACCGCGGACCATTGCTGAAAGCCGCCATTGAATTGCTCGACCAGCGCCAGTGCCTCGGCGCCCGGTTGCATGGCTGCGTACTTCTGCACACGGTCGTAGGCCTGCCTGAGGTTTTCCGCATGGCTGGCCTTGAGTGCCTGCACATGCTCGCCAGCATCGCTGTCGAGCAGGCTACGCTCGGCGACGAAGGCCTGATACAGGTCGCGATCGGCATTGAGCAGCAGACCGATGGCCGGCAGATGGCGTGTGGCCAAGACCTCGCTGGAGTCGCTGACGCGCTCGATGCCGCGCATCCCGAAAACGCCCATCAGCACCAGCAACAGGGCCAGCGCCGCAATGGGCAAGGTGATCTTCCAGCGGAATCCGAGATCGGTGAACAGGCGGGGCATGGCGTCGCTCCTCGAGAGGCTTTCCTTGATATCGGCTACAACAACTGCGGCAACAGGCCACCGGTCGACAATTGCACAGCCGCACGCGACTTCCGTTGCGCCACATCAAGAGCAATCGCCACGTCACCCACTACTTCCGGATGAAGACCATGGTTGCATGGCGATCTTCGACTCGGCGGTCGATAACGTGGCTGACGGTGACGGCGCCGAACGGGCGTACAGCTCGCGGCCTGAGCGCCGATAACAAAAAAGTAGCCTCTGATCGACGGCTGATCAGTGCGGGAGCGGCCGAGTTTCCCGCTTCCTATCCTCAAGCGCGAGTAACGCCCATGATTTCGCTCTCCCGATTCAAGCCAGGCCATACGCAATCCACCGGCACGACGAGCCTGCTCTGCTCGGCTCAGCAGCTCTCACAACAGCTAGCCACCCTGCGCTTCAACCCGACCTACATCGCCGGCTTCGTCTCGCCGCATGTGGATCTGGACGCAGTCGCCAGGCAGATAGCGCAGCGCTTTCCGCAGGCGACGATTAGCCTGTGCACCACTGCGGGTGAGCTGTCCAGCGAGGGCCAGCGGCTTTACTGTGCGACCGGCGCGCAGTGGGATCGGGTGGTGTTGCAGCTGTTCGACGCCAGCGTCATCGCCGCCGCTGAGATCGTCCGCGTGCCGCTGGAGTGCGAAGACATCCGCAGCGGCGGCCAGCGCCTGCCGATGGCCGAACGTATCGCCCGCCTGACTGCCTCGATCAAGCGTTTGCAGGTGACGATGAAGATCGACTACCGCGACACCCTGGCCAACATCTTCTTCGACGGCCTGTCCGCCTCGGAGTCGTTCTTCATGGAGGCCCTGTACGAGTCCGGGCGCTTTCCCTGCCTGTTCGTCGGTGGCTCGGCGGGCGGCAAGCTGGATTTCCAGCGCACCCAACTCCACGACGGCCAGCGCAGCTACCAGAACCATGCGCTGATCGTCTTCCTCAAGTGCGCCCGCGACGTCCGCTTCGGCGTCTTCAAGAGCCAGAACTTCGAGCCGACGCCGCTCAGCCTGAGCGTACTCAGCGCCTCCCTGGAGGATCGCTACATCAGCCAGGTGGTCGACGCTCGCGGCAACATCCGCACGATGGTCCAGGCGCTCTGTGAGGCGCTCAAATGCGCGCCGCAGGAGTTGGAGCAACGGCTCTCGGACTACTCCTTCGCCATCCGCGTCGGCGAGGAAGTGTTTGTCCGCTCGATCTCGCAGATCGACTTCGCCAACGAGCGCGTGCATCTGTTCTGCGACGTAGCGCCCGGCGAAGAGCTGATCATGGTCAAGCGCACGCCGCTGGCCGAAACCACCCGCCGCGATTATCAGCAATTCATGCGCAACAAACCCGGCAAGCCGATCGTGGGCATCCTCAACGACTGCATCCTGCGCCGGCTGAACAACGAACGAGCGCTCGGCAGCATGGACCCGGTGTTCGATGACGTGCCGGTGGCCGGTTATTCGACCTTCGGCGAGATCCTCGGCCTCAATCTCAACCAGACACTGACGGCGGTGTTCTTCTTCCGCACCAACGGCAAGGACGAGTTCCACGATGAGTACACCGACAACTTCATCGCCTACCACGGTGAATTCAAGGCGTTCTTCCTGCGCCGGCAGATCAAGAAACTCACCGGCCTGAGCCAGGTGGTGGTCAAGCAGATCGAGCAGTTCAAGCGCCAGGACTACAGTAGCGCGGTGGACATCAACGGGCTCGACGAGCATATCCGGCCGGTGTTCCGCGGCCTCGCCGACCTCGGTCAGGTGCTCTCGCAGGCCGACGAGGAACGCCGCTCGATGTCCGAACAGCTGAGTCAGTGCGCCACTGAACTGCACGGGTCGATGGACGACCTGACCCTGAACATCAACCAGCAGGGTACCGTCATCGAACAGGCCGGCAGCTCGGTCAAGCAGATGGTTCACCAGGCCGACGAGGTGGTCAGCAGCGCCCGCGACCTGGCGCAGTCGAGCCAGCGAATCCAATCGGTGGTGCAGACCATCCAGCAGATCGCCGGGCAGACCAACCTGCTAGCGCTCAATGCGGCGATCGAGGCAGCGCGTGCCGGCGACATGGGCCGCGGTTTCGCAGTGGTGGCCGACGAGGTGCGCAAGCTGGCCGAGATCACCGGCAAGAACGCGGAGGAGATCGGCACCGACATCGACCGCCTGGCCAGCGAGATTCGCGCAGTGGCACAGCACATCGAAACCCAGTCGGCTGGCGTCGGCTCGCTGACCGGACTGCTCGATGCGCTGGAAAATTCGAGCAACCTCACCGCCGGCACCTCACGCCAGACCAAGGGCGTCGCCGACCGGCTGATCGGCCTGACCGCGCGCTAACCAGCCAGGCGCGCGCGAACCTCGGCGTAGGGATAGGCCTCCAGCGAGGCGAAGCCGGGGAGCTGGCGCGCCTTGAGCTTGGCGAACACCGGTACGCTGATACCGCAGAGAAAGCGCGTCAGGCACTCGGCGCTCGGCACACCGCCCTTGAGCTGCGTGTAACGCTGACTGAATTCGGCGCAGCGGGCGGCCAGGTCGATCTGCTCCAGCGGCGCCAGTGTCGGCGGTTCCGGCAGCTTCGCGACCTGCCCGTTGCAAACCGAACAATGCCCGCAGCGCTGCGGCGCCTGGCGATCACCGAAGTAGGCGGCCAGCCGTTGACTCAGGCATTCGCGGGACTCGAACAAGGCCAGCATGTTGTCGATGCGAGCGATCTCGCTGGCTTCGTGCTCCTTGAAGTAGGCGTGCAGCTCGCCGCTCAGAGCCTCGGCATCGAAGTGCGGATCGAGCAGCGCGTAGACCTCGGTCATCTGCTTGCTCTCCAGCTCGATCCAGCCCTTTTCCTGGAAATACTCCAGCGCCTTGACCACCCGCGCGCGGTCGGCGCCGTGCTGCCCATAAAGCGCGTCGAAATCCAGCGTGCACCAGGTCCGCGCCCGCGCCGAGGTGTGCACGATGGCTTCGACGAACAGTCGCCGCTCGCCTTCGAACTTCGCCACCAGCGCCTCGGGCTCGAGCAGGTACTTGAAGCGGTATTCGGCGAAATAGGCAAAACGCGGGGCGATGATGCCGCGTAGCTCCAGCTGCACCAGCAGGGTTTTCAGCGGCAGCTGGCGGATGTTGCTCTGCTCGGACAGCTGGTTGAGCATCAACTCCCATTGCCCGCCGGCGCCAGCCTGCAGCAGCTCGTCGAGCACGCAGCGGATGCCCTCGCGTTCCGGCGTATCGCCGTAGACGAAGTTCTGTAGCACGCTGAGGCTGTCGCGATTGGCCAGCACCAGGCAATCGGACGGCCGCCCGTCGCGCCCGGCCCGGCCGATCTCCTGGCTGTAGTTCTCCACCGACTTGGGCAGGTCGTAGTGCACCACGTTGCGGATGTCCGCCTTGTCGACGCCCATGCCGAACGCGATGGTGGCGACGATGCAGTTCAGCTCGCCGGCCATGAAGCGGCGCTGGATCGACTCACGCACCTCGTGCGCCATGCCGGCGTGATAAGCGCTGGCAGGAAAACCGCGCTGCGCCAGGTGCTCGGCAACCTGCTCGGCGGTCTTCTGCTGGGTGACGTAGACGATGGTGGGCTGCCCGGCCCTGTCCGACAGCCATTCCACCAGCCGGCGCTGCTTGTGCAAGCCGCTGACCGGCTCCACCAGCAGATTGAGATTGGGCCGGTAGAAGCCGGTGGTCACCACGTAGTCCGTGGCGATCGAGAACTTGGCCTGCATGTCGGCGATCACCGGCGGCGTCGCCGTGGCAGTCAGCAGCAGTACCTGGGGAATGTTGAACTGGCGCTGGTAGTCGGGGAGCTTGAGGTAATCCGGGCGGAAGTTGTGCCCCCACTCGGAGATGCAGTGCGCCTCGTCCACTACCAGCAGTGAGATCGGCACCTGACTGATGAAGTGGCGAAAGCGCTCGTTCTTCAGTCGCTCCACCGAGATCATCAGGATCTTCAGTTCGCAGGACTTGGCCCGCGCCATGGTTTCGCTGGCCTGCTCGCGGCTCTGCGCCGAGTCGATGCTGCCGGCAGCGATGCCATGCCGCTGCAGAAAGGCCAGCTGATCCTGCATCAACGCCAGCAACGGCGAGACCACCAGGGTGAGATGCGGCAGCAGCAACGCCGGTAGCTGATAGCACAGCGACTTGCCCGACCCCGTGGGAAAGATCGCCGCCGCCGAGCGGCCGGCCACCACGGCGCGAACGGCCCGTTCCTGGCCGGGACGAAAGCCGTTGTAGCCGAATGTCTGTTCGAGCGTCTGTTCGATCATGCTGAGTCACTCCCTTGACTGGAGGCCGGAGGGTAGCAAAAGGAGGGAGACGGTACTGCAAAGCGGCTGATATGTGCGTCCGGTCGTCGGAGCGCGTGGCCATCAGCCCAGCGATGGCCCTGGGCGGGCCGGATGAGGCTTTGAGGAGGGCAAAGCGGGCCCAGCGGAAGGACGCATTGCGCGCCCTTCGCCAGAAGACTCAGAAGCGATCGCGGATGACCACCTCATCGAACGGCAACTTGCCGACGCGCGGCTTCGGCTCGGCGGCGCGCTTGCCCACCGCGACCATCAGCGCGATGACATGGTTGTCCGGCAGGTTGATCAGCTTGCCGACCGCGTCGTAATCGAAGCCATCCATGGGGCAGGAATCCAGGCCCTTGGCGCGAGCGGCGAGCATTAGCGTCTGCGCCATCAGACCGCAGCTGCGCATGGCCTCGTCACGCTGCACCTGCGGCTTGCCACGGTAATAGGCATCGATGGCGCCGGCCATGTAGTCCTGCACCTCGCTCGGTGCGCCGTCCCAGACGCGGCGGACATTCTTTTCCCAGCTGTCGACCTGGGCGCAGATCACCACCAGCATCGAGGCGTCGGTCATCTGTGCCTGATTCCAACCCACCTCGCGGATCTGCGCGCGCAGCGCTGGGTCGCTGACCTCGACGAAGCGCACATGCTGCAGATTGAAGGCAGAGGGCGCCAGCAGCGCCAGCTGCAGCAGCTCGTCCTTTTCTTCACGGCTCAGCTGAAAGCTCGGGTCGTACGCCTTGACGGCGCGACGGGTGCGGATGGCTTCTTCGGTATTCATGGCGCGCGGTTCCTCGTAATGAACAGTCGCGCCATGCTAAGGGCGCCGACCAATCGAATCCATGCGTCTTGACCGATAAGAATCATCGACACCTTTGATCTAACTCACCGCCCGGCGCAAACGAAAAAGCCGCCCGAAGGCGGCTTTCGATCACGCGGCAGGCAGCTTAGAGCTGCGGGCCGGCGTTGCGGATGGCATCGGAGACGTCGAACTTCTTGAAGTTTTCGATGAACTTGCCAGCCAGCTCCTTCGCAGCCTGGTCGTAGGCGCCCTTGTCGGCCCAGGTATTGCGCGGGTTGAGCAGCTGGGTGTCGACACCGGCGACCGCCTTCGGCACGTCCAGGTTGATGATCGGCAGGTGCTCGGTCTCGGCACCTACCAGCGCACCGCTCTGGATCGCAGCGATCACCGCACGGGTGGTCGGGATATTGAAGCGCTTGCCAACGCCGTAGCCGCCGCCGGTCCAGCCGGTGTTGACCAGGTAGACCTTGGAGCCGAAGCCGTTGATGCGCTTGATCAGCAGTTCGGCGTACTCGCCGGCCGGGCGCGGGAAGAACGGCGCACCGAAGCAGGTGGAGAAGGTCGACTTGATGCCGCTGCCCGAACCCATCTCGGTGGAACCGACCAGCGCGGTGTAGCCGGACAGGAAGTGGTAGGCAGCCTGCTCGTTGTTCAGGATCGACACGGGCGGCAGTACGCCGGTCAGGTCGCAGGTCAGGAAGATCACCGCGTTCGGCTCGCCACCAAGATTCTTCTCGGAACGCTTCTCGACATGCTGCAGCGGGTAGGCGGCGCGGCTGTTCTGGGTCAGGCTGGCGTCGGCGTAGTCAGGCAGGCGGGTACGTTCGTCGAGGACCACGTTCTCCAGCACGGCGCCGAACTTGATGGCCTTCCAGATTACCGGCTCGTTCTTCTCGGACAGGTCGATGCACTTGGCGTAGCAGCCACCCTCGATGTTGAACACGCGACCAACGCCCCAGCCGTGCTCGTCGTCACCGATCAGGTAGCGGCTCTCGTCGGCCGACAGGGTGGTCTTGCCGGTGCCGGACAGACCGAAGAACAGGGTGGTGTCGCCGTCTTCGCCAATGTTGGCGGCGCAGTGCATCGGCAGCACGTCGACGTCCGGCAGCAGGAAGTTCTGCACGGAGAACATGGCCTTCTTCATCTCACCGGCGTACTGCATGCCAGCGATCAGGACCTTTTTCTCGGCGAAGTTGATGATCACGCAGCCGTCGGAATTGGTGCCATCACGCTCGGGTACGCACTGGAAGAAAGGTGCGTTGAGGATGCGCCATTCGCTCAGACCGGCCTGGTTGAACTGCTCGGGAGTGATGAACAGGCAACGGCCGAACAGGTTGTGCCAGGCGGTTTCGGTGGTCATCTTGACCGGCAGGTAGTGCTCGGGATCGGCACCAACATGGACATGGGAAACGAAGCTGTCACGCTCGCCGAGGTAGGCTTCGACGCGGTTCCACAACGCCTCGAAGTTGCCGGCCGGGAACGGACGGTTGATCGGGCCCCAGGCGATCTTCTGCTGGGTGCTAGGCTCTTCGACGATGAAGCGGTCAGCCGGAGAACGACCCGTGCGGTGCCCGGTCTTCACCACCAGAGAGCCATTGGCGGACAGTTCGCCCTCTCCGCGCTTGACGGCTTCTTCAATCAGTTGAGCGGTGCTGATGTCGGTGTACACGGCGTTGGTGGCTTGCGTCATGAGTGTTCCCGTCGGCCCTGGGCCGATTCCTCCATGCTGTTGTAGCCCGCCGAACAGCGAACTACATCGAAAAAAGTGCGCGCGATTATGCCAGATAATGCGCCGCGCTGGGTATGAGGCCGTGATGGCCAAATAGTTCACTGTCGGCGCGAGGCCGCCGGCATCACCGGGCAGCCCCGCGGAACCTTGATGCAGACGCGTTGCGCGTCAGGCTGATTCAGTGGCGGGTATCAGACGGCGCCTCGCTGCCGCCGCCGGCGAACAGCTGGGCCACGTCCGCGGCGTCGTAGGTGTATTTCTCGTTGCAGAACTGACAATCGATGCTGACCGTTCCGCCCTGCTCAGCCACCAGCTGCAGGGCGTCTTCCTCACCCAAGCTGACCAGAGCACGGGCGGAGCGCTCGCGCGAGCAGCTGCAGCGAAAGCGGATCGGCAGCGCATCGAACAGGCGCAGCTGCTCCTGGTGGTAAAGCCGATGCAGCAGCGTCTCGCTGTCCAGGCCCAGTAGCTCCTCGGCGGTCAGCGTGTCGGCCAGAGTGCGCAGGTGCTCCCAGCTGGCGTCACGCTCCTCCGGATCCTTGAGTCGATCGGCCGGCAATTGCTGCAGCAGCAGACCGCAGGCGCGACGACTGTCGGCATTGAGCCAGAAACGCGTCGGCAGCTGCTCGGAAGCGGCGAAGTAGTCGGTCAGGCAGGCTGCCAGGTTGACCCCCTCCAGCCCGACGATGCCTTGATAACGCTGGCCGTTGGCCGGGTCGATGGTGATCGCCAGCATGCCTTCGGGCATCAGCTCGCCCAGCGTTGCACCTGGCTGAATCTGCTCGGCGTGATAGCGGGCGATGCCACGCACTTCGCGCGCGCTGGAACACTCGACCATCAACAGCGGCACGGCACCGCTGGAGCGGGCCTGGAGGATCAGCAGCCCGTCAAACTTGAGCGTGCCGACCAGCAGCGCGGCCGCGGCCAGCAGCTCGCCGAGCAATTGGGCCACAGGTTCTGGATAGGCGTGCTTGGCGAGCACGTGCTGGTAGCTTTCCTCGAGCGTGGCGATCTCGCCGCGAACATCGGAATCATCGAAGAGAAAACGCTGGGTTTGATCGGGCATAGCCGGAAAGCTCGCAGGTACGGCGGAGGAGGCGGGCAATTTTAGGCGCAAAGCCGGCCCGGACCAAGGGCAAGCGCCGGACGGCCTCGCACGTGATGCGGTCCGCCGGCGTTGCGCAGCCTAATCCGGCTTGAAGTCACGCAGCAGCTGAATCTGCCGCCGCTGCTTTTTGCTCGGCCGGCCGTCGGTCTGCATGCCGAGAGCACCTACCTTGCGCTGGGCTGCCGCTTCCTCGCGAGCGGCCAGACTCTGCGGCGTCTCTTCATAGAGCGTCTGCGCCTCGGGTGCGCCGCGGCGCACCGCCGACAGCGCGCGGATAACCACCGTTCGCGCGTCGAAGCCAACGCGAATCACCAGTTCATCGCCGATCTTCGGTTCCTTGCTCGGCTTGCAACGCTCGCCGCGACAGTGCACCTTGCCACCTTCGATGGCCGCCTTGGCCAACGCGCGGGTCTTGAAGAAGCGCGCGGCCCACAGCCACTTGTCCAGGCGCACCTTGTCGTCGTCTTTTTCAGCCATCGTCCAGCTCTAACTCCTACACATCGTTCTAGGGTGTTACAGACGGATGCAGTTGTCATGCACCCCAACTAGAATGCCGCCAAATTCTTCGGACACGCCCATTGAAGAGACTCGACCCCCACACCGTGATCGGACTGCGTGAATGGATCGCCCTGCCGGATCTCGGCGTGGTGGGCCTGCGTGCCAAGGTCGATACCGGGGCCAGCACCTCGGCGCTGCACGCCACCGACATCAGCGAATTCGAACGCGATGGGCAGCGCTGGGTTCGCTTCACCGCGCACCTGGGCACGCTGGTGCAGCGTCGCCATCGCTGCGAGGCGCCGCTGGTCACCCGCAAGCTGATCAAGAGCTCCAACGGCCAGGTGCAGACGCGTTACGTGGTGCGCACCCTGCTCGCGCTGGGCAGCCACGTCTGGCCGGTGGAGTTCACCCTGACCTGCCGCAAGACCATGCGCTACCGCCTGCTGCTCGGCTCTAAGGCACTGGTCGACGGTCAATGGCTGATCGATCCGTCGCGAACCTATATCCAGGACAAACCCCAGATCCTCACTTCTTCCGGTGCGCAATGAAAATCGCCGTGCTGTCGCGCAATCCGCGTCTTTATTCCACCCGTCGTCTGGTCGAAGCCGGCGAGCAGCGTGGCCATGAAGTGGTGGTGATCGATACGCTGCGCGCGTACATGAACATCGCCAGCCACAAGCCGCAGATCCACTACCGCGGCAAGCCGCTGGAGGGCTTCGACGCGGTGATCCCGCGCATCGGCGCCTCGGTGACCTTTTATGGCTGCGCCGTGCTGCGCCAGTTCGAGATGCAGGGGGTGTTCCCGCTCAACGAGTCGGTGGCCATCGCCCGCTCGCGCGACAAGCTGCGCGCCCTGCAGCTGCTCTCACGTCGCGGCGTCGGTCTGCCGGTAACAGGCTTCGCCCACTCGCCGGACGACATTCCCGATCTGATCCAGATGGTCAATGGCGCCCCGCTGGTGATCAAGGTGCTGGAAGGCACCCAGGGCATCGGCGTGGTGCTCTGCGAAACCGAGAAGGCGGCCGAATCGGTGATCGAGGCCTTCATGGGGCTCAAGCAGGACATCATGGTGCAGGAGTACATCAAGGAAGCCGGCGGCGCCGATATCCGCTGCTTCGTGGTCGGCGACAAGGTCATCGCCGCGATGAAGCGTCAGGCCAAGCCAGGGGAATTCCGCTCCAACCTGCACCGCGGCGGCTCCGCCAGCCTGATCAAGATCACCCCGGAAGAGCGCATGACCGCCATCCGCGCCGCCAAGGTGATGGGCCTCAACGTCGCCGGCGTCGACATCCTGCGTTCCAACCATGGTCCGCTGGTGATGGAGGTCAACTCCTCGCCGGGCCTGGCCGGGATCGAGGAAACCACCGGCAAGGACGTCGCCGGGCTGATCATTCAGTACCTGGAAAAGAACGGCGGCCCGCACCTGACCCGCACCAAGGGCAAGGGCTGATCCCACCGAGCTGCGAGCCGGCTTATTCGGCCGGCTTGCCCTGCACCGCATCGCGCGGCAGCAGCAGCCCCAGCGGCAGGCTGACCCGCGCTTCCAGACCACCGCCCTCGCGATTGCGCAGCTCGACGATGCCACCGTGCTGCGAGGCGATACGCTTGACGATGGCCAGGCCCAGTCCGGCGCCCTGTCCACCACGGGCGCGATCGCCGCGGATGAAGGGGTTGAACAGGCCTTCCAGCTCGGCCGGATCGATTCCCGGCCCGCGGTCGAGCACGCTGAGCACCACATAGGGCGCATGCTGGTCGCCGGAGACATAGGCCGCCACCTCGACCCCGTCACCGCCATAACGCAGCGCATTCTCGATCAGGTTGACCAAGAGCCGCTTGACCGACACGCGGCGCAGGGCAAACGGCGGCATCGGTTCGACGCACAGACGCACGATCTCCTGCTGCTGGTTGTAGGGCGCCACCACTTCGCGGATCAGCTCGCCGAGGTCGGTGGTCTCCACCGGCTCGTCGCTGCCGTCGCGGACGAAGGCGAGGAACTGATCGAGGATCGCATTCATGTCCTCGACATCACGAATCATGTCGTCGGTCAGCTCGTCATCGCTGCTCATCAGCTCCAGCGACAGACGCAGGCGCGTCAATGGCGTGCGCAGATCGTGGGAAACCCCGGCCAGCATCAGTTCGCGCTCACGGCCAGCCTGCTCGACGTCCTCGGCCATCTGGTTGAAAGCGCGATACACCTCGGTCATCTCGCTCGGTGTGTCGCCGATCGGCAGGCGCACGCGCCGGCCCTTGCCGATCTGCCGCGCGGCGAAGACCAGCCGCTTGAGCGGCAGGTTGAGCTGACTGACGAAGATCCACGCCGCACCGGTGGACAACAGGCCGATACCGAGGAACCAGCCGAGCACGCTCCAGATGCGCTGACCACGCAGCGGATAGGCATACAGCGGCACCTGCACCCAGTCCGGCCCCAACGCAGGCGCGCGCACCCAGATCGCCGTGGACGGCTGGATACGCACGCGCACCTCGGTATCGTCGCCCAGCTCGTCGCGCATCTGCCGCTGGAAGATCTCGGTGTAGGGCCAGTGGTATTCGCTGCGCGGCACGTTCTGCTCGGCCACCAGTTGCAGACCGGCGGCTCGGCCGATGCGGTCGCGGTCCTCCAGGTCGGCAGCCCAGTAGGCGCGCAGGGTCAGCGCCGCGCCGTGGCTGTACTGGCGGTCCACCAGCACGTCCTCGTTGGTCATCAGATAGACCAGGGTGAGGACCTTGGAGAACAGCACTACGATCAGCACCATCCATAGGGTGCGGGCGAAGAAGCTTTGCGGGAACCAGAGCGGGGTCTTCATGAAAAAGCGGCGGCACGCCTCGGGCTGCGGGTAACGAGGCTATCGCGCCCGCAGCCGGTGGCACGCCGTGGTCGACTCACTTGTTGCCGTCCGGCACGAATACGTAACCCACACCCCAGACGGTCTGGATGTAGCGCGGCTTGGACGGGTCCGGCTCGATCAGCCGGCGCAGGCGGGAAATCTGCACGTCGATGGAGCGCTCCAGCGCATCCCACTCGCGGCCGCGGGCGAGGTTCATCAGCTTGTCCCGGGTCAGCGGCTCGCGGGCGTGCTGCACCAGCGCCTTGAGCACGGCGAACTCACCGGTGGTGAGCATGTGCACTTCGTTGCCTTTCTTCAGCTCACGCGTGGCCAGCGACAGCTCGTACTCGCCGAAGGTGACGGTCTCGTCCTCACTGGCCGGAGCGCCCGGCACCTGTGGCGCCTGCCGGCGCAGCACCGCACGGATGCGCGCGAGCAGCTCGCGAGGGTTGAACGGCTTGGCCAGGTAGTCGTCGGCGCCCTGCTCCAGGCCCTGGATGCGGCTGGCCTCGTCGCCCTTGGCGGTGAGCATGATGATCGGGATCTGGTTGTTCGCCTCACGCAGCCGGCGGCAGGCGGACAGCCCGTCCTCGCCCGGCATCATCAGATCGAGCACCACCAGCTGAAACAGCTCGCGACTGAGCAGGCGGTCCATCTGCTCGGTGTTTTCCACGGTACGGACGCGGTAGCCCTGCTCGTCGAGAAAGCGCTCGAGCAGACGCCGCAGACGGGCATCGTCATCGACGATAAGGATCTTTTCGCCTTCGTTGGCTTGCGCAGTGCTGCTCATGGAAACTCCCAGATGGTCGACGGCGCATTATTGCGCAGTGTGGATCGGCCCTACTGACAGCCATTGTTAGCAGATTTTTCGCCCAGCGGCAGTCACCACGCGCAAACCGTCATGCCGCACGCCATGTGCCGGGATTAGCTTGAGGCCAATCGCCGCACTTCCCCTATAATCGCCGGCTTTCGCGCAGGCCCGGCCTGCATGCCTTGACTGACCCAGGTAGGTTCATGGACAGCATCAATTCCCGTATCGCCAACGAGCTGGGCGTACGCCCGCAACAGGTCGCCGCCGCCGTGGCGCTGCTCGACGAAGGCTCCACCGTTCCCTTCATCGCCCGCTATCGCAAGGAAGTCACCGGCAGCCTCGACGATACCCAGCTGCGTAACCTGGAAGAGCGCCTGCGCTACCTGCGCGAGCTGGACGAGCGCCGCATCTCGATCCTTGCCAGCATCGAGGAACAGGGCAAGCTGACCCCCGAGCTCAAGCGCGAGATCGACCTCGCCGACACCAAGACCCGTCTCGAAGACCTCTACCTGCCCTACAAGCAGAAGCGCCGCACCAAGGGCCAGATCGCCCTGGAAGCCGGCCTCGGCGAACTGGCCGATGCACTGTTCGGCAATCCGGACCTTACGCCAGAACAGGAAGCCGAGCGCTTCATCGACGCCGAGAAGGGCTTCGCCGATGTGAAAGCCGTGCTCGAAGGCGCCAAGTACATCCTCATGGAGCGCTTCGCCGAAGACGCCGACCTGCTGGCCAAGCTGCGCGAGTTCCTCAAGCACAACGCCACCCTCAGTGCCCGCGTCGTGCCGGGCAAGGAAACCGAAGGCGCCAAGTTCAGCGACTACTTCGAACACGACGAAGTGCTGAAGAACACCCCCTCGCACCGCGCGCTGGCGATCTTCCGCGGCCGCAACGAGGGCATCCTCAGCGTCAGCCTCAAGGTCGGTGACGAAACGCCCGGCAACATGCACCCGGGCGAAGGCATGATCGCCGAGCGCTTCGGCATCGCCAACCGCGGCCGTGCTGCCGACAAGTGGCTGGCCGAGGTGGTGCGCTGGACCTGGAAGGTCAAGCTCTACACCAGCCTGGAAACCGACCTGCTCGGTGAGCTGCGCGACAAGGCCGAGGACGAGGCCATCTCGGTGTTCGCCCGCAACCTGCACGACCTGCTGCTGGCCGCCCCGGCCGGTCCGCGCGCGACCCTGGCGCTGGACCCGGGCCTGCGCACCGGCTGCAAGGTCGCGGTGGTCGACGCCACCGGCAAGCTGCTGGAAACCGCCACCGTCTACCCGCACGCACCGCGCAACGACTGGGACGGCACCCTGGCGATCCTCGCCAAGCTGTGCGCCAAGCATGCAGTGGACCTGATCGCCATCGGCAACGGCACCGCCAGCCGCGAGTCGGACAAGCTGGCCGGCGAGCTGATCAAGAAAGTGCCCGGTCTCAAGCTCACCAAGATCATGGTCAGCGAAGCCGGCGCCTCTGTGTATTCGGCCTCGGAACTGGCGGCCAAGGAATTCCCGGACCTGGACGTCTCCCTGCGCGGCGCCGTGTCCATCGCGCGCCGCCTGCAGGATCCGCTGGCCGAGCTGGTGAAGATCGACCCGAAATCCATCGGCGTCGGCCAGTATCAGCACGACGTGTCCCAGCTCAAACTGGCGCGCTCGCTGGATGCCGTGGTCGAGGACTGCGTGAACGCCGTCGGCGTCGACGTCAACACCGCTTCCGCCGCGCTGCTGGCACGCATCTCCGGCCTCAACGC
Organism: Pseudomonas sp. LM13; assembly: GCF_041381355.1. Taxonomy (NCBI): domain Bacteria; kingdom Pseudomonadati; phylum Pseudomonadota; class Gammaproteobacteria; order Pseudomonadales; family Pseudomonadaceae; genus Pseudomonas; species Pseudomonas sp. LM13. The sequence continues at coordinate 27,369 of NZ_JACBXH010000015.1, read as the reverse complement.
GACGCTGGCGCAGAACATCGTGCAGTTCCGCGATGCCAACGGTGCGTTCAAGTCCCGCAGCGAGCTGAAAAAGGTCCCGCGCCTGGGCGAGAAGACCTTCGAACAGGCCGCCGGCTTCCTCCGCGTGATGAACGGCGACAACCCGCTGGACGCCTCCGCCGTACACCCGGAAACCTATCCGCTGGTCAAGCGCATCGCTGCCGACACCGGTCGCGACATCCGCTCGCTGATCGGCGACTCGGCGTTTCTCAAGCGCCTGGACCCCAAGCAGTTCACCGACGAGACCTTCGGCCTGCCGACCGTCACCGACATCCTCAGCGAACTGGACAAGCCGGGTCGCGACCCGCGCCCCGAGTTCAAGACCGCCGAATTCCAGGACGGCGTGGAGAAGCTCAGCGATCTGGAGCCGGGCATGGTGCTCGAAGGCGTTGTGACCAACGTCACCAACTTCGGTGCCTTCGTCGACATCGGCGTGCACCAGGACGGTCTGGTGCACATCAGCGCGCTGTCGGAGAAGTTCGTCAAGGACCCGTACGAGGTGGTCAAGGCCGGCGACATCGTCAAGGTCAAGGTCATGGAAGTGGACATCCCGCGCAACCGTGTCGGCCTGTCCATGCGCATGAGCGACACGCCCGGCGAGAAGACCGACGGCCCGCGCGGCGGCAAGCCACGCGGCAACGCGCCGCGTAGCGAGCGTCATGCCAGGGAAGACAAGCCGGCACCGGCCAATGCCGCCATGGCCGCGCTGTTCGCCAACGCCAAGCAGCTGAGGAAGTAGGCATGAGCATTCAAGTCGAGGCGGTGGGTAACTCCAGCGCCTTCGGCCGCCTGCTCGGCCTGGAGATTCACCAGGTCGGCAATGGCGAGGCCGTGCTCAGCCTGTCCATGCACGACGGCCTGCGCAATCTGCACGGCAAGCTGCACGGCGGCGCGCTGTTTTCGCTGATCGACACCGCCATGGGCCAGGCCAGCCACAGCCTGGGCGATGGCTCGCCGAACAGCGTCACGCTCGAATGCAAGGTCAACTACATCCGCCCGGTGACCGATGGTGAGCTGCGTTGTCGCGCCTGGGTGGTGCACGGTGGCCGGCGGACCCAGGTGCTGGAAGCCGAAGTGCATCAGGGCGACAAGCTGATCGCCAAGGCCCAGGCGACCTTCGCCTGCCTCTAACGGCCTGTGCCGCCAGCCGCTCGCGGAGTCGGCACGCCTGGCCTGTGGTCGAAGCAACGCTGCCTCTTGTGAAGCGGCGTTTCCATCCCCATATTGGGGCGACTGTCGCGTGAAGGAATCCACAAGTTGAGCGCTCTTCTCACCCACCGCCTGGCATTGCTGGCCAAGGCTCCACACCTGCCGCTGCTCAACCAATGCCTGCACGGAATCGAGCGCGAATGCCTGCGCGTCGATGCCCACGGCCATCTGGCCATGACGCCGCACCCCATTGCGCTGGGCTCGGCGCTGACCCACCCGCAGATCACCACCGATTATTCCGAGGCGCTGCTGGAGTTCATCACCGGCACCGACCAGGACCCTCGCAATACCCTGGCCGAGCTTGAAGCGATCCATCGCTTCACCTACGCCAAGCTGGGTGATGAATACCTGTGGAGCCCGTCGATGCCCTGTCCGCTGCCGAGCGAAGCGGACATCCCCATCGCCGAATACGGCAGCTCCAACATCGGGCGGCTCAAGCATGTCTATCGCCAGGGCCTGGCGCTGCGCTACGGCAAGACCATGCAGTGCATCGCCGGCATCCACTACAACTTCTCGCTGCCGGAGGCGCTGTGGCCGGTGCTGCAGGCCGATGATGGCGATACCCGCACCGAGCGGGACTACCGCTCCGCGCGCTACATCGGGCTGATCCGCAACTTCCGCCGCTACAGCTGGCTGCTGATGTACCTGTTCGGCGCCTCGCCGGCACTGGACGCCGGCTTCCTGCGCGGGCGCCCGCATCAGCTCGAAGCGCTCGACGCCGACACCCTGTACCTGCCCTACGCCACCAGCCTGCGCATGAGCGACCTGGGCTACCAGAACAATGCCCAGGCCGGCCTCACGCCCTGCTACGACGACCTGTCGAGCTACACCGAAAGCCTGTTCCGCGCAGTTTCCACGCCGTATGCCCCCTACGAGGCGATGGGCATCAAGGACGCCGCCGGCAACTGGCAGCAGCTCAACACCAACGCGCTGCAGATCGAGAACGAGTACTACTCGAACATCCGCCCCAAGCGCGTCACCGCCACCGGCGAGCGCCCCCTGCAGGCTCTGCGCGCCCGCGGCATTCAGTACATCGAAGTGCGCTGCCTGGACATCAACCCGTTCCTGCCGCTGGGAATCGACCTCGCCGAATCACGCTTCCTCGACGCCTTCCTGCTGTTCTGCGCACTGGCCGACAGCCCTTGCCTGGCCGATGGCGAGTGCGGCGCGGCCACCGACAACTTCCTCAAGGTGGTCAAGGAAGGCCGGCGTCCGGGACTTGAGCTGCAGCGTTGTGGCGAGCATGTCCTGCTCAGTGACTGGGCCAACCAATTGCTCGACGAGATCGCCGAAGTGGCCGCCCTGCTCGACCGCAGCCATGACGACAGCCGGCATGCCGAGGCACTGGCCGAACAGCGCGCCAAGGTCGCCGACAGCAGCCTGACGCCCTCAGCGCGCGTGCTCGAGCAGTTGCGCATGAACGGCGAGAGTTTCAGCCAGTTCGCCATGCGCCAGACGCTTGCCCATGCCGACTACTTCCGCAGCCAGGTGCCGAGCGCCGATGAACTGCAGCAGTTCGAAACGGCGGCGCGGCAGTCGCTGGAGCGCCAGGCGGCGATGGAAGCCGCCGACACGCTGGACTTCGACAGCTTCGTCGCCGATTACCAGCGCAGCCTAAGCCTCTAAGCAACCTGGCGGGTGCTGCGCCCGCCAGCGGGCTTCAGAGCGGCTTTTCGAAAATCTTCGAATTCCGCTGGAAGTTGTACAGCGAGGCCCGCGCGGCCGGCAGACGATCGACGCTGATGGGCTCGAAGCCGCGCTCCTGGAACCAGTGCGCGGTACGCGTGGTGAGCACGATCAGCTTCTTCAGCCCCAGCGCCCGGGCACGTTCTTCGATGCGTTCGAGCAACTCGTCGCCGCGCCCGCCATGACGGTACTCCGGATTGACCGCCAGGCAGGCCAGCTCGCCGGCATCCGAGTCGGCGATCGGATAGAGCGCTGCGCAGGCGATGATCAACCCGTCGCGCTCGACGATGCTGAACTGCTCGACCTCGCGTTCCAGCACCTCGCGTGAGCGCCGCACCAGAATGCCCTGCTCTTCCAACGGGGTGATCAGGTCGATCAGCCCGCCGACATCCTCGATGGTCGCCTCGCGCAGTTGCTCGAACTGCTCCTGGGTCACCAGCGTGCCCGCACCGTCGCGGGTGAACAGTTCGTTGAGCAGCGCACCGTCGTCGACATAGCTGACCACGTGGCTACGCCGCACGCCGCCGCGGCAGGCCTGTGCCGCGGCATCCAGCAGCTCGGCCTGGTACTGGCTGCCGAGGCGCTCGACGTAGGCCGGGATCTGCTGCGGACGCAGCTCACGCACCAGCTTGCCGCTTTCGTCGAGCAGGCCGGTCTCGGCGCCGTAGAGCACCAGTTTGTCGGCCTGCAGATCGATGGCGGCGCGGGTGGCGACGTCCTCGCAGGCCAGGTTGAAGATTTCCCCGGTGGGCGAATAGCCCAGCGGCGAGAGCAACACGATGGTGCGCTCGTCCAGCAGCCGGCCGATGCCCTTGCGATCGATGCGCCGCACCTCGCCGGTGTGGTGCAGGTCGACGCCGTCGAGCACGCCGATCGGTCGCGCGGTGACGAAGTTGCCGCTGGCCACCCGCAGGCGTGCGCCCTGCATCGGCGAAGCGGCCTTGTCCATGGACAGCCGCGCCTCCATGGCGATGCGCAGCTGGCCGACCGCATCGATCACGCACTCCATGGTCGGACCATCGGTGACGCGCAGGTCGCGATGGAAACGCGGCGTGATACCGCGCGCCGCCAGCCGCGCCTCGATCTGCGGACGCGAACCGAACACCAGCACCAGGCGCACGCCAAGGCTGTGCAGCAGCACCAGGTCGTGGACGATATTGGCGAAGTTGGCATGCTCCACGCCGTCGCCCGGCAGCATGACGACGAAGGTGCGGTCACGGTGCGAGTTGATGTAGGGCGAGGAATCGCGGAGCCAGGTGACGTAGTCGTGCATGGATGAGCCTTTGTGGCAGGTCTTGTTCGTCTGGTGGGCGGCCGGTCAGGCCTGGGGTTGCAGGCAGTAGTGCTCGATCATCCGACGCAGCAGCTGCACGGTTGGTTCGATGCGCTCGAGCTGCAGGTACTCGTCGGGCTGGTGCGCGCAGGAGATGTCGCCGGGCCCCAGCACCAGCGTTTCGCAGCCGAGCTGCTGAAGATAAGGCGCTTCGGTGGCAAACGCCACCGCCTCGGCCTGGTGCCCGGTGAGGCGCTCGGCCAGGCGCACCAGCTCGCTTTCGGCCGGCTGTTCGAAGGGTGGCACCGCCGGAAACAGCGGCGCCAGGTCGATCTTCACCTGGTGCTGCTCGGCCAGCGGCTGCAGGCGCTGGCGAATGATCCCGCGCAGCTGCTGCGGGTCCATGCCCGGCAGCGGGCGCAGGTCGAACTCCAGCGCGCATTGCCCGCAGATGCGGTTGGGGTTGTCGCCGCCGTGGATGCAGCCGAAGTTGAGGGTCGGCTTGGGCACGTCGAACAGCGGATTGTCGTACTCGGCCTGCCACTGCCGACGCAGCGTCATCATCTCGCCGATCACGCCGTGCATAGCTTCCAGCGCGCTGTGGCCGTAGGCGGGGTTGGAAGAATGTCCGCTCTGCCCGAGGATGTCGATGCGCTCCATCATGATGCCCTTGTGCAGACGCACCGGCCGCAGCCCCGTGGGCTCGCCGATCAGCGCCGCGCGGCCGAGCGGCTGGCCGGCTGCAGCCAGGGCGCGGGCACCGGACATCGAGCTTTCTTCGTCGCAGGTGGCGAGGATCAGCAGCGGACGACGGAACGGCTGCTCCAGCAAAGGCTGCACCGCCTCGATGATCAGCGCGAAGAAGCCCTTCATGTCGCAACTGCCGAGCCCGTACCAGCGGTCATCAGCCTCGCGAAGGCGCAGCGGATCGGCCGTCCACAGTTCACCATCGAACGGCACGGTGTCGCTGTGTCCGGCCAGCACCAGGCCACCGGGACCGCTGCCGTAGCTGGCCAGCAGGTTGAACTTGCCGGGCGCAACCTCCGGCATCTGGCAGGCAAAGCCCAGCTCGCAGAGCCAGGCGGCCAGCAGCTCGATCACCGGACGGTTGCTCTGATCCCAGCCAGGCTGCGTGCAACTGACGGAGGGCGCGGCAATGAGCGCGGCGAACTGCTCCTTGAGCGAAGGAATGGGCACCGGTGACCTCCCGTGATGCGATCGGAACGAAGGTGCAGTGAAGCACGAAACGCGCGACGGCGGGACCCGCAAACGAAAACGCCCCGCCGAGGCGGGGCGTCGATCGCGTCGGCTCGACTCAGGTAAAGATGAACTTGAGCACGGTGAAGAAGACGATCGCGAGGAAGGCGCCGGCCGGCAGGGTGATCAGCCAGGACATGAAGATCGAACCGACCACGCCCAGGTTCAGCGCACCGATACCGCGGGCGATACCAATGCCAAGCACGGCACCCACCAGCGTATGGGTGGTGGAAACCGGCAGGCCGATGGCCGAGGCGCCGACCACGGTGGTCGCGGTGGCCAGTTCGGCGGCGAAGCCACGGCTCGGGGTCAGCTCGGTGATTTCCTTGCCGATGGTGGCGATCACCTTGTAGCCGTAGGTGGCCAGACCGATGACGATACCGAGCGCGCCCAGCAGCAGCACCCAGCCCGGCACTGCGGACTTGGCGGCGATGTCGGCAGCACCACCGGATTCGATCACACCGACGATGGCGGCCAGCGGGCCGACGGCGTTGGCGACGTCGTTGGCACCATGGGCGAAGGCCATCGAACAGGCGGTGAAGATCATCAGCACGGCGAAGACCTTCTCTACGCTGGCGAAGTGGAAGGTCTTGTCCGCCTCCACGTCCAGCTTGATACGGCTGAGCAGTGCCACGCCGAGCAGTGCTACCAGCAGGCCGATGCCGAAGGCGATGACCACGCCCTGCTGGCTGCTCAGGTGCAGGCCGACATGCTTGAGACCTTTGGTCACCGTCATCAGGGCGACCATGAAACCGGTGAGAAACATGTACAGCGGGACGAAGCGTTTGGCGTTCTCGAAGGGATGATCGGTGTTGATGATCAGTTTCTGCACGCTCATGAACAGGCCGAAGGCGACGACCCCCGAAAGCATTGGCGTGACCACCCAGCTGGCGACGATCGGCCCGATGGCCTCCCAGTGCACCGCATCGGTGGATACGCCGACGGCAGCGAAGCCGATGACGGCGCCGATGATCGAATGCGTCGTGGAAACCGGCCAGCCCTTCATCGTCGCGATCATCAGCCAGGTACCAGCCGCCAGCAGCGCCGACATCATGCCCAGCACCATCAGATCGGGCGAGATGACCTCTGCATCGACGATGCCGTTCTTGATCGTCTCGGTAACCTCGCCACCGGCCAGGTAGGCGCCGCAGAACTCGAAGATCATCGCCACGATGATCGCCTGCTTGATGGTCAACGCACGGGAACCGACCGAAGTGCCCATGGCGTTGGCGACATCGTTGGCACCGACACCCCAGGCCATGAAGAAACCGAATGCGCAGGCGAGAATCAGGAGTACGAAGCCGTAATCCGCAATAAGAGACATAAGGAAAACTACCTGTTGAACCCAGAAAGGACGCTGGCGCCTCAGCGCGCCAGCAATTGTTCCAGACGGTTGCCGACGCGCTCGGCGCGGTCGGCTACATCACCGATCCATTCGATGATCTTGTAGAGAAAGATCACGTCGACTGCTGGCAGGTCCTTTTCCAGATTGAACAGCGCACGGCGTACCGTGATCTGCATGCGGTCGGTTTCGCGCTCGATCTCCTCGAGCTCCTCGACCATCTTTTCGACGAGTGTGGCTTCGCGGCCACTGAAACCGGTTTCCAGCAACGAATCCAGTTCCTTGAGCGCCTTGAGCGCCTGAGCGCTGGCGTCGACGGTGCGTTGTACATAGGCCAGCATCTGCGGCTGCAGCGGCTGCGGGATCGTCATGCAGCGACCCAGCATCAGGCCGGCGATGTCCTTGGCGCGGTTGGCGATCTTGTCCTGTACACTCAGCAGATCAAGCAGATCGGAGCGCGGCACCGGCAGGAACAGGCTCTTGGGCAGGTGCTGGCGTACGCTCTTCTTCAGTTTGTCGGCCTCGTTCTCCAGCTGCGCCATCTGCTGCTGGATCTGCTCGACCTTTTCCCAGTCCTCGGCCATTACCGCCTGGAACAGCGGCACCAGGTTCGCTGCACATTCATGCGACTTGGCCATATGCTGCTGCATCGGGCCGATTGGCGAACGTCCGAACAAGCTGACGAAAGGATTGACTGGCATAGGGTATGGCCCCGGCTTGAAAGAGGCGGCAAGTATACGGACAGGCCATCACGCCTGCTACCGTGCGTCATCAGGCTGCAACATCAACACATCATAGGCACCCAGTCGGCACCATGCAGAAAGAAACCGAAATCAAGCTACGCGCCAGCCGCGAGACCCTGCTCGCCCTGCGCGAACATCCGCTGCTGAAGAAGCGCAACAAGAGCGGCTGGTCGCGCCATGAGCTGTTCAACCAGTATTACGACACCGCCGAGCGCGATCTGGCTCATGCCCGCGTGGCGTTGCGCCTGCGGCGCGACGGCGAGCAGTTCATCCAGACCCTGAAAAGCCGCGGCCAGAGCGTCGCCGGCCTGTCCGAACGCAACGAGTGGGACTGGTACCTGGACAAGGCCAAGCTGGACATCAAGAAGCTTGGCGATGACTGCTGGCCGGCCAGCCTCGCCGACCTGGACAAGAAGACCCTGAAACCGATCTTCACCACCGATTTCGTCCGCGAGAAGGCCGAGATCGCCTGGGGCCGCGGAAAGACCAGGGTCGTCATCGAAGCCGCACTGGACCTGGGCCAGGTCAAGGCCGGCAAGCAGTCCGAGGAAATCTGCGAGCTGGAACTGGAACTGCGCCAGGGCGAGCCCGAAGCGCTGCTGGAACTGGCCGCTGAACTGGCCGCCGACCTACCGCTGATGCCCTGCGACATCAGCAAGGCCGAGCGCGGCTATCGCCTGTACGACGCCGATGGCTACAGCTTGCAACTGCCAGCCCCGGAGCTGACGCCCGGCATGGCGCTGGACGATGCCATCGTTGCCCTCGGCTGGCAGTTGCTCGGCAACAGCCAGCGCCTGGCCGAGCAGTACCGCTTCAATGGCCGCTGGAAACTGCTGGGCGAATGGCTGCAGCAGCTCATAGAACTGCGCGCCCTGCTCGGCAGCCTCGGCCAGGCCGCCCCGCGTGCCAGCAGCCGAGAACTGCGCGAACTGCTCGATTCGCTGATCCAGGACTGGCGCCCACGAGTCGAAGCGGGCCAGGACGATGAAGGCGTGCGCAAGGCCGCACCGACGCAGTTCACCGAGGAACTGGGTCAGACCCGCTGGGGCCTGCTGTCGCTCAAGGCGTCCCTCTGGCTGCTGCAACGCCGCTGGACCCAAGGTCGCAACGCCCGTGGCGATCGCCAGGGTGCTGCCGAGCTGGGCAAATGGCTGCCGCACCTGCTGGCCGAAGAAGCCAAGGCTCTGCAATTGCCACGCTACCAGCAGCAACCTGAAGACCTGGCCGAGCAGAGCCCGCGCATGGAGCGAATGCTGGTCTGGCTGCACCTGGCCCGCGGCGTGCTGGAGCTGCCGGAAACCGACCGTCTCTACGGCGAACTGGCCAAGCTCCACGAAATGGCCCGTCAGGCGCTGGACGAAGCAGCGCGCGAGCAACGCGTCGAGCAGGCCCATCGGGTCTGGACGCTCAAGGCCTGGAAGCTGCTGGAAAAATAACGGCATAACGCTGCGCAAAGTTGAACCCCGGCGGCAGACAACGCCGGGTGTTTAACGGCAAGCTTGGATTTTTGCGCGCCACGTCGAAGGAACACCATGTCCGTGCTGAACTCGCCCACCCAGGACCGCCCTCTCGATCTTGCCGACCTGTTGCGCGAGCTGGTTGCCCAGGGGCGGGTCGCGCAGGACAGCGCCGAGCAGTGCCTGACGGTACGCCGCAGCGCGGTGGCCAACCAGCAGCATCCGCTGGAATTCCTCGCCGCCCAGCAGCTTGACGACCTGCAGCGGCCGGGCAAGAAGCTCGATCTGGAAACCCTCACCGTCTGGCTGGCCGAACGTGCCGGCCAGCCTTACCTGCGCATCGATCCGCTGAAGATCGACGTCGCCGCCGTCACTCCACTGATGTCCTACGCCTTCGCCCAGCGCCACAGCATTCTGGCCGTGGCGGTGGATGCCAGCGCCGTGACCATCGCCAGCAGCCAGCCTTTCGTGCATGGTTGGGAAGCCAACCTGACCCACGTGCTCAAGCGGCCGATCAAGCGTGTGGTGGCCAACCCGACGGACATTCAACGCTTCACCGTCGAGTTCTACCGCCTGGCCAAGTCGGTCAGCGGTGCCAGCAGCACGGATCAGAAGATCAGCGGCGTCGGCAACTTCGAGCAGCTGCTCAACCTCGGCGCCAGCGACCAGGAGCCGGACGCCAACGACTCGCACATCGTCAATATCGTCGACTGGCTGTTCCAGTACGCCTTCCAGCAGCGCGCCAGCGACATCCACATCGAACCGCGCCGCGAGCAGGGCACCGTGCGTTTTCGGATCGACGGCGTGCTGCACAACGTCTATCAGTTCCCGCCGCAGGTCACGATGGCGGTGGTCAGCCGGCTGAAATCCCTCGGCCGCATGAACGTGGCCGAGAAGCGCAAGCCGCAGGATGGCCGGGTCAAGACCAAGACGCCGGATGGCGGCGAGGTGGAGCTGCGCCTGTCGACCCTGCCGACCGCCTTCGGCGAGAAGATGGTGATGCGCATCTTCGACCCCGAGGTGCTGCTCAAGGGCTTCGACCAGCTGGGCTTTTCCGCCGATGACCTGCGTCGCTGGCAAAGCATGACGGGCCAGCCCAACGGCATCATCCTGGTTACCGGGCCGACCGGTTCGGGCAAGACCACCACGCTCTACACCACGCTCAAGCAGCTGGCGACGCCGGAAGTGAACGTCTGCACCATCGAAGACCCGATCGAGATGATCGAGGGCGCCTTCAACCAGATGCAGGTGCAGCACAACATCGACCTGACCTTCGCCAGCGGCGTACGCGCGCTGATGCGCCAGGACCCGGACATCATCATGGTCGGCGAGATTCGCGACCTGGAAACCGCGGAGATGGCCATCCAGGCCGCGTTGACCGGCCACCTGGTGCTCTCCACCCTGCACACCAACGATGCCCCCAGCGCGATCACCCGCCTGCTGGAACTGGGCGTGCCGCACTACCTGCTCAAGGCCACGCTTCTTGGCGTCATGGCCCAGCGTCTGGTGCGCACGCTGTGCCCGCATTGCAAGGCGCCGGTGCAGCTGGATGCCGATGACTGGAGCGCGCTGACCCGGCCCTGGAATGCCCCGCTACCGACCACCGCGCAACGGGCGGTCGGTTGCCTGGAATGTCGCGATACAGGCTTCCGCGGCCGGGCTGGGGTTTACGAGATCATGCTGCTGAACGACGCGATCAAACCGCTGATCACCGCCGACACCGATATCGTCGCCCTGCGCCGCCAGGCCTTCAAGGACGGCATGCGCAGCCTGCGCCTGTCTGGCGCACAGAAGATCGCCGCCGGGCTGACGACCATGGAAGAAGTGCTGCGGGTAACGCCGCAGAGCGAGCAGAAATAGCCGGCGGCTCGAGGCGTTCGTAGGGTGGATGTCGCTTTTTACATCCACCGCGACTCCGTCCGGTGGATCGGTGAAGCGTGGTCCACCCTGCGCCAGCTGTGGCAGCGGCCTGGCTGCGAATAGCTCGCGTCCAACCACCATCAACGGCCGAAGCGGCCGATGGTGCCTGCCTCAAGTACGAAGCTGAGCGACGATTCAGCCATCCGCCCTTGCAGCGAGGATGCTCGCCACCTGATTGGGCTTGCAGTTGAGGTAGGCCGAGGACTGCAACCACCGCTGGTCCGGGTACCAGGAAAACATGAACTGGCCGCCCTTGAGACTATCGACCACCATCCGTGCCACCTCCGGCCGAACCGCCGGACAGCCCTGGCTGCGGCCGATGCGACCCTGGGTGGCGATCCAGGACGGATTCACGTACGCGGCCGGGTGAATGACGATAGCGCGTTCACGGGCGCGATCATTGATACCTGGTTCCAGGCCGTCCATGCGCAGTGAGTAGCCGTGCTTGCCACTGTAGCTCTCGCCAGTGCGGAACAGGCCGATGCTGGACTGGTGGCTGCCGACCTTGTTGGAGAAGCGGGTGGCATGGTTGTCGCCAGATTTCTGCCCATGCGCGACCAGATCCTCGAGCAGCAACCGCTCCTGCTCCAGGTCGAAGATCCACAGCCGCTTTTCGCTCGACGGTCGCGAGAAGTCGATCACCGCCAGCCGCTGGGCCGCAGCGGCACCATTGTTCACGGCGCACTGCATGGCCGCGACCGCATGAGTCAGGACCTGCCGGTCCAGCTTGGGGGCCAGCCGGGCCAGGCTGTCGACCATCGGCTGATAGGTGGCGGTGGCCGCCCAGACAGGCACAGCGAAAACGAAAAGACCCGCCGCCAGGCAGGCACGTCGAAGAATGGACATCATGAACGACAAACCTCATCGGCCACGGCCTGACGACTTCCTGTCTGGCCGGTGCCTCATGCCCGCGGCACGTTGCAGCAGCGGAGCAATTAAGCCGGGCGGGACGAACGAGCCCCAACTTCCCGGCACGATATGTTCTTATGGACCGGACGGCTGAACAGCGAAGCCGGCGCCGTGGCCCCACGGGGCGCAGTCTAGCAGCCACCGCAACGGCTTGGAGCGAGACCTTGGTTAAAAAATGTGCATCCCGTCTGACCCTGTGGCTATGCCTGGCCCCCTGGCTGGCCTTTGCCGCTCCGTCCGCTCCCGCGCAGACACCCTTGTCCGCCGCCTTGCAAGCGCTGCCGCGCGGTTGCCCGACGCTGCCGGCCGAGCTGCCTGACGGCGCCCTGCAGCGCCTCCGGCAGTTCTACCAGACAACCGGCGCGCGCCCGGTCTGGACGTCCTACCCCATGCTCGACGAACTGCTGCGCCAGCTTGCGATGCTGGCCGATGACGGCCTCGATCCGGCGCAGTACCAGCCCGAGCGGGTCCGCCATGAACTGCAGCGCAGCAGCACCGATCCATGGGCTCGAGAATGCGCCGACATCCTGGCCAGCCATGCCTACCTCGAAGCGCTGCAGCATCTATCGCATGGTCGTCTGCTTCAGGCCGAGGTCGAACCCCTCTGGCGCAGCCCGCAGCTGCCCGAGCGCGACGACGGCGAACGGTTGCTGCAGATCGCTGTGCAGGGCCTGGCCGATCTGCCCGAGGCGTTCGATCGTGCCCGCCCTGAGCTGGCGCTCTATCGTGACCTGCGGGCGGCCTATGCCGATTTACGCCAGCGTCCGCTGCCGGTATGGCGAGCCGTGCCGACAGGACCGACCCTGCGCCCGGGAATGACCGACCCGCGGGTACCCCTGCTGCGCGAGCTGCTGCTGGCCGGCTCAGCCACGGAGTCGGCCCTGTACCGGCACTACGACGGCGAGCTGGTGCAGGCGGTCAAGCGCTTCCAGACCCTGCACGGCCTGGAAGACGACGGCGTGGTCGGCTCCGCGACCCTGACCGAACTGAACGTCAGTCCGGCCAGCCGTCTGGATCAGCTGCGCATCAACCTGGAGCGCCTGCGCTGGGTCAGCCGCGATCTGGAAGCGCAGTCGCTGCTGGTGGATATCGCCGGGGCCCGGCTGATCTACTTTCGCGACAGTTGCCCGTTCTGGCAGACGCGTACCCAGGTCGGCCGGCAGGCGCGGCAGACGCCGCCGCTGAAATCGCAGATCACGCGCCTGACGCTCAACCCCACCTGGACGGTTCCACCGACCATCCTCAAGCAGGATAAATTGCCCCTGATCCGTCAGGACCCGGGGTACCTGGCACGCAACCAGATGCGTGTGCTCGACGCCAAGGGCAACAGCCTGGACCCGCAGCACGTCGACTGGAACAACCCGCGCGGCATTCTGCTGCGCCAGGATGCCGGGCCGGCCAACCCGCTCGGGCAGGTGGCAATCCGTTTCGACAATCCCTACTCGGTCTACTTGCACGACACGCCAAGCCAGCCATTGTTCGACCGCGCCGCCCGCGCCTTCAGCTCCGGCTGCGTGCGCGTCGAGTCGGCCTTGCAACTGGTCGATCTGTTGCTGGAAGACCACGAGCGCCCCGAAGTCGCCACTCTGCTGCAATCGGGCAAGACTCACGAATACCGCCTGGCCCGCCCGACGCCGATCCTGATGGCCTATTGGACGGCCGACACCGATGCCGACGGTCGCCCCCGCTATCGACCGGATATCTATCATCGCGACGCCGCGCTGCTCGCCGCGCTGAACGCCGCCAGCAACCGTTGATCGGCCGCAGCCCGATCACGTCGGGAAATGCACTCCATTCGTCGGGGACTTTGTCCGTTGCAGCCTGAACCAAGCAGGCTCGGCGTAGTCTTTTGCTGACCGCTCGGCAACCGAATCGATGCCGAGTGTTTCACCATGGGATTCGCCTGAATTACTCAGTGCAATGGATAGCCGAGCAGGACATTTTGAACGCTGACCACAGTGCCCCCGCCGCGACCTGGAATGAAGCCGAGCGGTTGACCGCCTTGGCCCGCTATCGCGTATTCGACGGCACGCCCAATACGGAACTTGATGAGCTGGCAGCGCTGGCCGCAGAGCTGTTCGCCTGCCCGGCGGCAGCGATCCACCTGATCGATCAGCACCAGCAGCATTGCATAGCCGCGTTCTCCATCGAGCAACAGCCGCAGGAGCGCGCTTGTTCGGTGTCGGCGCAGGCTATCGAGCAGGCAGATCCGCTATTCGTGCGGCGAGCGGACGAGCTCCGCGCCCCTGTCCGAATGCCCCGTCTCGTCGACGGCCAGCACGCCGACTTCTGCGCCGCCGCCGTACTGCGTGACGCGGACGGACTGCCGCTGGGCACGCTGTCTATCTATGACCGCCAACCACGCGAGCTCAGCGCACGCCAGCGGGCCCAGCTACAGGCATTGGCACGCCAGGCCATGGCGTTGCTGGAACTGCGGCGCATATGCAACGAACAGGCGCGTAGCCGGCAGATCATCGATAGCGCGCAGAATTACGCCATCATCGCCACCGACCTGCGCGGCCTCGTCACCAGCTGGAACAGCGGCGCGCAACAGCTGCTCGGCTGGTCGGAGGACGAGGTTTGCGGCCGTCATGTCGAACTCATGTTTACCGAGCAGGATCGCGCCGCCGATGCCCCCGAGCAGGAAATGCGCACCGCTCTGGAGCAGGGCCGTGCGCTCGACGAGCGCTGGCACCAGCGCAAGGATGGCGCACAGTTCTGGGCCAGCGGCATCCTCACGCCGTTGCTGGAGGATGGACAGCCACTGGGTTTCGTCAAGATCCTGCGCGACCTGACCGAGTCGCGGATGCGACAGGCTGCTGCCCGCGAAACCGAAGAACGCTATCGCACCCTCGTCGACCTCAGCCCGCAGGTGATCTGGCAGTGCGATGCAGATGGCAGCCTGAGTTTCTGCAACAGCTACTGGACCGACTTCACCGGCCTCGCAATCGAGCAATCGCGCGGTGACGGCTGGCTGCAGGCGGTCACCGAACCCGATCGCCAGCGTGTCGCCGAGCAATGGCGGGCCGCGCTGCGTCGGGAGCTGCCGTTCAAGCTTGAGCTGCCGCTGCGCGATGGCGACGGCAGTCAGCGCTGGTTCCAGGCGAGCGCAGCGCCGGTCTACGACGCCGGCGGCAAACTGCTGCACTGGGTTTGCGTCGCCCAGGATGTCGATGCCCGGCGGCGGCTGGAGATGCAGCGCCTAGAAAGCGAAGCCTTCACCCGGCTGCTGCTGGACTCGGCCAACGAAGGCTTCTACTCCATCGATCGCAGCGGCGCGGTCACGCTGTGCAATGATGCCTTCCTCAACATGCTCGGCTTCACCAGCCGCGAAGAAGTGCTCGGCAGGCAGCTGCACCAGCTGATTCATCACAGCCACCCGGACGGTACCCCTTATCCGGTGCAGGACTGCCCCATCCAGCACACCGCCACGACCGGCGAGCCACGGCATGTCGAACACGAGCTGTTCTTCCGTGTCGATGGCAGCAGCCTGCCGGTGGAATACCGCGTCGCACCGATCTACCGCGACGGCGAGCTGCAGGGCGCCATCTGCACCTTCAGCGACATCAGCGAACGCACCCAGCACCAGGCCTTGCAGGCGTTCCTGCTGGAGCTGAGCGACTGCCTGCAGGCCAGCAGCGAGCGCGTCGACGTCTGCTGCGTGCTTGACGAACGCCTGGCGAAACTCATGCGTTGCGACTGCATCGCCTGGGGCTGGCTGGAAAACGCACGGCTCTCCGTGCAGGCGCAATGGCCGGCCCCTGGCGCAACGAGCAGCACCAGCCAGCATGACCTGGCTGCCGTTGCCACCGACCTGAGCGAGCGGCTGGCTCGAGACAGCATCGTTGTGTTCGACCCGGACCACGCGCCGAGCGAGCCCTTGCGCCGCAGCCTGGCCGCCGACGCCCTGCTGCTGACCGAATTGCCAGGAGCCGAGCCCGGTAACCAGCAGGCAGTGCTGCTGTTCATTCGCAGCCAGCCGAACCACTGGAGCGCAGACGATATCGCGCTCACTCGTGAGGTGCTCGAGCGCATTCGTCGCGCCGCCGAGCGCGCCTGTGCGAACAAGGCGCTGCGCGAAGCCGAACAGCGCATCAGCCTGGCCAACGAGATCGCATCGACCGGCGTCTGGGAATACCGCGACAGCCAGCACTCGCTGCACTGGGATGCGCAGCTCAAGGCGATGGCCGGACTGTCCCCCGATGAACCGGGACTGGACGTGCACGAGATCCTCGCCCGGGTCCATCCGGATGATCGCGGCAAGCTGTTCAAGGCATTGGGCGATACGTTGAAGGGTGAGGGCGACGGCGAGTTCCAGCTCGACTACCGGATGTTCGACACCCGTATCAACAGCTTCATCTGGCTGGCCAACCGTGGACGTCGGCTGGTCGATGGCAACGGCGAAGTGCGCATTCTCGGCACGGCTCGCAACATCACCGCCGAGCGCAGCGCCGCCGAGCGCATGCAGCGCATGAACGAGATGCTCGAGCAGCAGATCCGCGACCGCCAGCAGGCCGAACAGCGGCAGACGGCGCTGATCGAACTGGGCGACTTGCTGCGCGAACAGCACGACAGCCAGACCATCGCGCATGCGGCGGTCAGCGTGATCGGCAGGACCATCGGCATATCCCGCGTGCTGTTCGCCAGCGTCGAGCTCTCCAGCCAGAGCGCCACCATCGAGCGCTACTGGAGCGACGGCAGCTCCGACAGCAGCAGCGAGACGGTCTATTTCGCCGATTACGGCGACTTCTTCTACGACCTGCAGGAAAACGAGCTGGTGGTGATCGAGGATGTGCTGCACGACGCCCGCACCGCCAGTCACGCGGAGAATTTCGCCGAAAGCCTGATCCGCAGCATCGTCTGCGTGCCACTGTTCGAGCAGGGCTGTCTGGCTGCTGTGATGATGCTGCTCGAAGACCAACCGCGAGCCTGGCTGGACGACGACATCTCGTTCATTCGCGAGGTCGCCGACCGCGCCTGGTCCGCCGACGAACGCATGCGCGCCGAGCGTGCCCTGCGCGAGAGCGAGGAGCAGTTCCGCACGCTGGCTGACAACATGAGCCAGTTCGCCTGGATGGCCGACCCGAACGGCCGCATCTACTGGTACAACAAGCGCTGGTACGACTATACCGGCACCACCCAGGAAGCCATGCGCGCCCTGGGCTGGCGTGCGGTGAATCACCCGGACCATCACGAGCGGGTCAGCGCCTCGATGAAGCGTGCCTTCGCCATCGGCTCGATCTGGGAGGAAACCTTTCCGCTGCGCGGCAAGGATGGCAAGTATCGCTGGTTTCTCTCGCGCGCCCTGCCCATTCGCGACGACTTCGGCCAGGTTACCCACTGGTTCGGCACCAATACCGACGTTACCGCACAGGTCGCCGCCGAGGAGGCACTACGCGAGCTCAACGACAGCCTGGAACGACGCGTGGCCGAGCGCACCCGTGAACTGGCGGCGATCAACAGCCGGCTGCATATCGAGATGGCCGAGCGCGAACGCGCCGAGGAAGCACTGCGGCATGCACAGAAAATGGAAGCCATCGGCCAGCTCACCGGTGGCCTGGCCCACGACTTCAACAACATGCTCACCGGCGTGCTTGGCGCCCTGGACCTGATTCAGCGCCGCGTCGCCAACGGCAGCACCAGCGATCTGGACCGCTATATCGATGCCGCCACCACCTCCGCCAACCGTGCCGCGGCGCTCACCCATCGCCTGCTCGCCTTCGCCAGGCGCCAGTCGCTGGATCCCAAGCCCGTCGACGTGAACCTGCTGGTGGTGTCGATGGAGGATATGCTGCGCCGTACGATGGGCGAGCACATTCAGCTGGAGGTCGAGCTGCAGGCCGACGCCTGGCAGGCCTACACCGACGGCCATCAGCTGGAAAACGCCCTGCTCAACCTGGTGATCAATGCGCGCGACGCCATGCCCAACGGCGGTCGGCTCGGCGTGCACACGCAGAACCTGCATATCCAACAACGCCAGCCAGATGCCCCCGAACCGGGCGACTACGTCGTGCTGAGCGTCACCGACAACGGCGCCGGCATGTCTGCCAAGACCATTGCCAAGGCGTTCGACCCGTTCTTCACCACCAAGCCGATCGGCCAGGGCACGGGGCTGGGGCTGTCGATGGTCTACGGCTTCGCCAAGCAGACCGGGGGCCATGTCAGCATCGACAGTACGCTGGGCCAGGGCACCCGGGTCACGCTTTACCTGCCGCGCAATCAGGCCGCACGGAACCCCCAGCACCAGCCGGAACAGCCTGCCGAGACGCCCAGTGCGCAGCACGGCGAAACGGTACTGGTCGTCGAGGACGAGGCCGCGGTGCGCATGCTGGTGGTCGAAGTGCTGCAGGAGCTGGGCTATCGGGTGCTGGAGGCGTTCGACTCGGCCAGTGCACTGCCTTACCTGGACGGCGACCAGCGTCTCGACCTGCTGGTCAGCGACTTCGGCCTGCCGGGCCTCAACGGTCGACAACTGGTGGAACGCGCGCGCCAGGGCCGCCCCGATCTGAAGGTCCTGTTCATCACCGGCTACGTGCCGGACGATGAAATGCGCAACGACTTCCTCGGGCCCGGCATGGACATCCTCACCAAGCCGTTCAGCATCGACATCCTCGCCGCGCGCATCCGGCGCCTGATCGACGGTCGCGACTGAGCGCAACCGGAACTCCGATCGGCGTCGCGCACTCTCAGGAAGGACGACAGCACAGAGGTTTCCGCTCATGCGCAAGATACGACTCGCGGCGCTTACCCTCGCCCTGGCACCCCTGGGCACGGCCATGGCCGATGGCCTGGTGCGCGACATCCTTTCCTCCGGCGCGACCACCGCGTCCACCTACCTGACCTTCAAGGACAACAAGCTCGTCGTTCCAGCGCGCGAGGATGCCGGCAGCTTCGTCGCCAGCAATGGCGAGATCCGCGGCCCGTACCTGGAGGCCGCACTGCAGCAGATGCGTCGCGAGCAGCCCGAGCTGCAAGCCAGCGACATGGAGCTGGCAACTGCCATCCTGGCGGCCGAACAGCCGCGCTGAGCGGCGTGCCAAACCCGCAACCCATATCCGGAGGACAGTTCATGAAGAAGAGCGCTTCGGCCGTCTGGCAAGGCGGCCTGAAAGACGGCAAGGGCACCATCAGCACCCAGAGTGGCGCGCTGAAGGACAACCCCTACGGCTTCAATACCCGCTTCGAGGACACGCCCGGGACCAATCCGGAGGAGCTGATCGGCGCGGCCCACGCCGGCTGCTTCTCAATGGCCTTGTCGATGATGCTCGGCCAGGCCGGCCTCACCGCCGAACGCATCGAGACCCGCGCCGAGGTGACCCTGGACAAGGACGGCGAGGGCTTCAGCATCACGGCGATCGACCTGACCCTCAAGGCCCGCATTCCGGGTGCGAACGACGCTCAGTTCCAGCAGATCGCCAACCAGGCCAAGGAAGGTTGCCCGGTGTCCAAGGTGCTCAACGCACGCATCAGCCTGAACGCGACGCTGGAAGGCTGATCGCTCCTCCAACGCGCGGAGCTCGGGCGAAAAAAAAACGCCACACCGTTGCCGGTGTGGCGTTTTCGCATCCGGGGTATCTATCAGCCGCGGATGTTGTAGATGTCCTTCTCGTTCAGCTCGGCGTACTCGTACAACCGCTTGAGATAGGCACTCTGCTGTTCCCACACCTTGGCGGCCACCGGGTCGGCGTTGGCGGACGCATCGACCACCTCGGCGGCGACTTCCTTCAGGCGGGCCAGCACATCGTCCGGCAGGCGTCGGACTTCCACGCCCTGCTCGCGCAGCTGCTCCATGGCTTCCATGTTCTTGGCGTTGTAGTCGTCGAGCATGTCGCCGTTAACCGCACGGGCAGCGGCCCGGACGATGGCCTTGAGGTCATCCGGCAGGGTTTCCCAAGCCTTCAGGTTGACGTCCAGCTCGAAGGTGACGTTCGGCTCCTGCCAACCCGGGGTGTAGTAGTACTTGGATGCCTTGTGCAGACCCAGCGCCAGGTCGTTGTACGGGCCGATCCACTCGGTGGCGTCGATGGCACCGGTCTGCAGAGCGGTGAAGATCTCGCCGGCCGGCATGTTCACCACCGTTCCGCCCATCTTGGTCAGCACTTCGCCGCCCAGGCCCGGGGTGCGCATCTTCAGACCCTTGAAGTCGTCGACCGAGTTGATTTCCTTGTTGAACCAGCCGGCAGTCTGTACGCCGGTGGCGCCGCAAGCCATCGGCAGCACGCCGAACGGCTTGTAGACTTCTTCCCACAGTTCCATGCCGCCGCCGCGATGCAGCCAGGCGTTCATTTCCTGCGCGTTCGGGCCAAACGGCAGCGCACAGAAGAACTGTGCCGCCGGCACCTTGCCTTTCCAGTAATAGGGAGCGCCATGGCCCATCTCGGCCGTGCCGCGCGACACCGCGTCGAAGACTTCCAGAGCCGGAACCAGCTCGCCCGCGGCATACACTTTGACGGTCAGCCGACCGTTGCTCATCTCGTTGACCAGCTTGGCGAAGTTCTCCGCCCCGACGCCTACGCCCGGGAAGTTCTTCGGCCAGGAGGTGACCATCTTCCAGTTGAATGTCTGCTGCTCGCTGGCCTGCGTGCTTTCGCCTGCGGCCGGCTTTTCACTCTTGTCGTTGCAGCCGGCCAGTGCGGTGGCCGCCAGGCCTACGCCAGCGGCGGCGAGAATGTCACGACGTTTCATGAGGTTACTCCTTGTTATTTGTTCTTATTGCGCAACGGCAAGGCTACGCTTTTTTGCCGGATCGCCTTGCGCCTTTCGTTCCGTTTCGAGCGCCTGAGTCAGGCTGAGCGCTGGCTCGCACGGCGAAACCTGCGCCGGAAATGCATACGCCACTTCGGGCTCGACTAACATTAGAGCCTCCGGCGCCTCAAGCCTAGCGCATAAGCTAAAAGTCGTAGGCCGATTGCTGCAACGCGCCAGTGCTGCAAGAATCGACGCCTCCCGCCAACCTTGCGTCTACTAAGAAGGACTACCAATGTCCCAGAGCCCCCCGCCCCTGCTGCGCGTGGCTGGCCTCATCGATGCGTTCAACATGCGCCTCGGCCAGCTATGTGCCTGGATCACCCTGTTTCTCGTCATTGGCACCGCCATCGTGGTGGTACTGCGCTATGGCTTCGGCATCGGCGCAATCGCCCTGCAGGAAGCGGTGATGTACGGCCATGCGCTCGTTTTCATGGGCGCCGCCGCCTGGACCCTGCAACGCAACGGCCACGTCCGCGTCGACATCTTCTATCAGAAGTTCAGCAGCCGCCGGCAGACCGCCGTCGATGGCCTCGGCCATCTGCTGTTCCTGCTGCCGGTGTGCCTGTTTCTCGGCTGGAACAGCTGGGATTACGTCAGCAGTTCCTGGGCGACGTACGAGGGCTCCAACGAGTCCGGCGGGCTCAAGTTCGTCTACCTGCAGAAGAGCATCATTCTGCTTCTGGTCGCCAGCCTCGCCCTGCAGGGCATCTCCGATCTGATCAAGGCCGGCTACCGCCTGGCCGGTCGCCTGCCTGAAGCAGAGCAGGAGGTGAAGCATGGGTGAGATCATGGCCATTCTGCTGTTCATCAGCATCTGCTTCGCCCTGATGTCGGGTTACCCGGTCGCCTTCACCCTTGGTGGCATGGCACTGCTGTTCGCCGGCATCGGCGTGGTCACCGGCTCGTTCGACGTGGGTTACCTGCACGCGTTACCGAACCGCATCTTCGGCATCATGAACAACCAGACGATGCTGGCCGTGCCGCTGTTCGTCTTCATGGGCGTGATGCTGGAGAAATCGCGCGTTGCCGAAGACCTGCTGGAATCGATGTCGCGACTGTTCGGCACCCTGCGTGGCGGCCTGGCGATTTCGGTCTGCGTGGTCGGCGCGCTGCTCGCGGCCAGCACCGGCATCGTCGGTGCCACCGTGGTCACCATGGGCCTGCTGGCGCTGCCGACCATGCTGCGTCGCGGCTACGACCCGGCCATCGCTACCGGCACTCTGGCCGCCACCGGCACCCTCGGCCAGATCATTCCGCCCTCGATCATCCTGGTTCTGCTCGGCGACGTGATGTCCAGCGCCTTCCAGCAGGCACAGCTGAAGATGGGCATCTTCTCGCCGAAGACCGTTTCGGTCGGTGACCTCTTCGTCGGCGCGCTGATTCCAGGCCTGGTGTTGGTCGGGCTGTACATCCTCTACCTCATCGCCGTGGCGATATTCCAACCGAAGAAGCTGCCGGCGCTGCCGCAGGAAGAACTGGGTCCGATCGAATGGGGCAAGCTGATCAGTGCGCTGCTGCCACCGCTGGCGCTGATCACCGCGGTGCTCGGCTCGATCCTCGCCGGTTACGCCACCCCAACCGAGGCTGCGGCGATCGGTGCACTTGGCGCGACCGTGCTGTCGATCGCCAAGGGCCAGCTGAATTTCGCCCAGCTCAAGCAGGTCGCCTTCGGCACCACCGAGATCACCTCGATGGTGTTCCTGATCCTCATCGGTGCTTCGCTGTTCTCCCTGGTATTCCGCGGCTTCGGTGGTGAAGCGCTGATCGAGGATGCCCTGCACTCGCTGCCTGGCGGCGTGCTCGGCGCCTTCCTGGTGGTGATGCTGGTCATCTTCCTGCTGGGCTTCATCCTCGACTTCATCGAGATCATCTTCGTGGTGGTGCCCATCGTCGGCCCGATCCTGCTCGCCATGGGCCTGGACCCGGTGTGGCTCGGTGTGATGTTTGCGATCAACCTGCAGACGTCATTCCTCACCCCGCCGTTCGGCTTCTCGCTGTTCTACCTGCGCGGCGTCACGCCACGCAGCGTACCTACCAGCGTGATGTACAAAGGCGTGCTGCCGTTCATCATGATCCAGATCGGCATGCTGGTGGTGGCGTACATGTGGCCGGGCCTGGTGACCTGGCTGCCGGAACAGGTCTACGGCAAGTAATAGCCAGCAACGCCCGTCCACGACGGGCGTTGTGCTTTCTGCAGTAACGTCCCGCTACAATCGGCTCCCAGTCGAACGCCTGCCCCGACAATGTCCACAGCCCCCAGCCTGCACGAGCGCTTCCATGCGCTGGACCGTTTCCTCACCGAGCATCAGTCGCTGTGGCGGCCACGTCCGTTCGTCTGCCGAACACTGCCCTGGGAAGCCGACTACCCCGAACTCGCCGGCTGGCTCCGTGCCCGCTCGCTCGCCGATGCCGAGGCTGCGCACAATCAACCGGCCGCTCTGGCGGCACCCGCACCCTTCCCGCAACTGGCCGCCATTGCCCAGCGCCTGAGCCAGACCGACGAGCTACCGGCCGACGACTGGCGACCCGCCGATCACCGGCAAAGCGTCGATGTGCCAGGACGCAAGTCGCTGCAGATCCACGCATTCGGCGCGCGCCTGCGGTTTCGCGAAAAGCCGCTTCACTGGCTGGACTGGTGTGCGGGCAAAGGGCACCTCGGTCGTCATCTGGCTCGCGACGGAGCCGCTCTGACGTGTCTGGAATGGGACGAACCCCTGGTCGAAGCGGGCGCGCAACTCAGCCAGCGCCTCGGCATCGCGGCGAGTCATCACTGCCAGGACGTGCTGGCCGCCAGCGCTGCCGAGCGGCTGCACGCCAGCCACACGGCGGTCGCCCTGCATGCCTGTGGCGACCTGCATGTCCGGCTGCTGCAGCTGGCCATCGACAAACAGTGTCGCCAGCTCGCGGTGGCGCCCTGCTGCTACAACCGCACCGCCGACGAGCGCTACACCCCGCTGTCGCAGGCCGGCAGGACGTCATCGCTGCTGCTGAGCCGCGACGATCTGGGTCTGCCACTGAGCGAAACCGTCACCGCTGGCGCCCGCGAGCGGCGCAACCGCGATCAGTCTATGGCCTGGCGACTGGCGTTCGACATGCTGCAACGGCGCCTGCGCCAGCAGGACGACTATCTACCGACGCCGTCGCTACCCAGCGCCTGGCTGAAAAAAGACTTCGCCGAGTACTGCCGCGACCTCGCCATGCTCAAGCAACTACCGGCACCCGGCGAAGAGAACTGGGCGGCGCTGGAACGCGCCGGCTGGCAGCGCCTGGCCGAAGTTCGCAACCTGGAACTGGTGCGCGGCCTGTTCCGCCGGCCGCTGGAGCTTTGGCTGCTGCTCGACCGCGCCCTGCTGCTGGAAGAGCAGGGCTTCCGTGTTCGCCTGGGCACATTCTGCGCAAGCGAACTGACCCCGCGGAACCTGCTGCTGCTCGCCGAGCGCGATTAGGCCTCGACGAATGTGAACCGGCCTGAATAAGGGCCTGCAAGTCACCGTAATCAAACGGTTTACTCGCCGCGCGCAATGGATATAATGGCGACCCTCACTTGCCGGTATAGCTCAGCTGGTAGAGCAACTGACTTGTAATCAGTAGGTCCCGGGTTCGACTCCTGGTGCCGGCACCACGATTTAAAGGCTCGCAGAAATGCGGGCCTTTTTCGTTACTGCGCCGCGTACTGGCATGGGCGCCCAGCTGTAAGTTTCGCCCGCCGCGTTGCCTCCTGGACATGAGCGTGTAGAATCCCGCGCCCCAAAATCAGGAGACAGAACGTTGGTGATTCATTACTCCGCCTCCAATGGCAATGTCGCATGTGGGCGCACGGGATCGAGCCTGAACAGTTCGGCGGACGCCACTCAGGTTTCCTGCAAGCTGTGCCTGCGCAGCGTGGAAAAGGCGGTAAGCGAGCCTGTACGCAAGACACCGAGCCTTGCCGAACTGCGGGCTGCCGCAAAGGCGGCGAAGACAGTGGCGGTTGCACCCGCGGCGGTCGCGATGACTGCAACCACTGCTCCCACTGCGGCGGTGAAGCCGGCGAGCACGCGAACACCCGCAGCGGCGATCAAGGCCGCTCCGACTGCGCCCGACGCGGCAGCGAAGCCGGTTGCCGTTCAGTCCGTGCGTGCCGAATGGCACAAGCGCCTCGAGCAGCTGCCGGGACGCAACCGCCAGCCACGTGGCGTCGCGCGACAGGCCTTCATCTAGAACGCCAAGCGTCGCGGCGCTCAGCCTTGCACGATGCGCAGGGCCGGCCAGGTTTCGGACCAGCGCTTCGCGGCCAGACGATCGAGATAGACCTGCCGTTTACGGCCACGAAAGGCCGCGGTGGGACGGACGATCAGAGCGAAAAGGTCGTCCAGACCCAGGGGGGCGGCGACCTCGATCTCGCCTTCCTCGCTCAGCCTGACCCCGATGGCCGTGGCCGTTTCCGGCCAATGGCACATCGCGTCTGCCGCAGCCCTATAGGGCCGATCGCCGTTGTGCAGATGCATGCGCGCCTGGTTCTTCACGGACCATTCGAGCGAGGCGTCGGCACGGCGCAATCTCGCTTCGATCTCGGCGTCCACCGCTGCATCGCAGCGAGCCTGGTCGAACCAGATGACGTCGATGTCCGCCGGCAAGGCGCTGCGGCCACGCCGATGTAGGTGATCCCATACCGCGCTGCGCACGAATCCGGCGGCCACCCAGCAATCCGGCAAGGCGAGCGCCCTGACGTGGGCAAGGCAGCGCATGCGCAGCGGATCGGCGGCGATGATGGCGCGCAACTGGGCGTGTGTGGGCATGAGCTCGGTCCTGGAGGCTGGAAGCGGCCAGGCTAGCAGTTGGCGCACGACGGCGCTGCCGGTGCCCCGTCTTAGCGAACCCCTGTTCTGTCCAGCACTCTAAACCGCAACCCACAGCGGAGGACTCATGCATGGACAACTACCACATCAATGTCACCGACTCGGGCTGGGAACTGCGCAAGCAAGGGGCGACCCGCGCCTCGAAGACCGCTGCCACCAAGGACGAGATGCTGCAGGTCACCGCGGCCTTTCTCGAAGGCAGGACGGCTTCGGTAAAGATCCACAAGAAGGACGGCACCATCCAGGAAGAGCGCACCTATCCGCGCAGTGCCGATCCGCGTCGCAGCGAGGGCTGACCAAGACTTAACCGCCCAGCCGGGATCCTGTCTCAGCGATTGGGCTGCGGCGTCAGGCGCAGGTACGGCTTGACCGCCCGATAGCCCTTGGGAAAGCGCTGCTTGATCTCCTCCTCGTCCTTGAGCGAGGGCACGATCACCACCTCGTCGCCGTCCTGCCAGTTGGCTGGGGTGGCGACCTTGTGGTTGTCAGTCAGCTGCAGCGAATCGATCACCCGCAGGATCTCGTGGAAGTTGCGCCCGGTGCTCGCCGGGTAGGTGATGGTCAGACGCACCTTCTTGTTCGGGTCGATGACGAACAATGAGCGCACCGTCAGGGTGTCGTTGGCGTTGGGATGAATCAGGTCGTACAGCTCGGAGACCTTGCGGTCGGCATCAGCCAGGATCGGGAAGTTGACGCGGGTGTTCTGGGTCTCGTTGATGTCGTCGATCCACTTGATGTGCGAATCCACCGGGTCCACGGACAGGGCGATGGCCTTGACGTTGCGCTTGGCGAACTCGTCCTTCAGCTTGGCGGTGAAGCCCAGTTCGGTGGTGCACACCGGGGTGAAGTCGGCCGGGTGCGAGAACAGCACACCCCAGCTGTCACCCAGCCACTCGTGGAAGCGGATGCGGCCTTCGCTGGAATCCTGTTCGAAATCGGGGGCGATGTCGCCGAGGCGGATGCTCATCTTCGTTCTCCTTTCTTGTGTGGGTTGCGGCATTGGTTGATAGCGGTTCAGGCGCGCCGTTGCGCCTGTCGCTCGATCCGGCTCTGCAAGCGGTACAGGCTGGCGAAGCCCTGCTCCCAGCGCCAATGTCCGGAGGCCACGTTGATATGCCCGGCGCCGGCCAGGATCGTGGTCTCGCTGCCCCAGGCGTGGCCCATCTCGACGGCACGTGCGGCACTGGCGGCAGTGTCGTTGTCCGAGCCGATCAGCAGGCTGGCGAATGGCAAGGGCTGGCGAGGGATCGGGGCGAAGTTGCGCAAGGGTTCCGGGCAGCCGCTGCGTTCGACATCCGCGGGGGCCACCAGCAGGGCGCCGCGCACCCGTTGCAGCAGCTGCGCAGGCGCCTGAGCCGCCCAGTGCGCAACCGTGATGCAGCCCAGGCTGTGCGCCACCAGAATGACCGGTTCGGCATGGGCGGCAATGCTGCGCTGCAGCTCGGCGACCCAGTCTTCACGACGCGGAAGGAGCCAGTCCTGCTGCTCCACTCGGGCGCTGCCCGGCAGGGTGCGTTGCCAATGGCTCTGCCAGTGCTCATCGGGCGAGCCGTGCCAGCCCGGCACGATCAGATATCGGATGCTGCGCATATCGGCGCCTCCTGTGATTCATGGCGGCCAGTCTAGACAGCAGATCAACTCACTTAAAAAGAATAAAGAATTCTTTATTTATTCTTTTTAAGCCTATCTGGCGCCTGATAAAGAGTCGTCCTGTTATTCCATAACGGTCTATAAATGTTCTTAAACAATATTTTTAAGAATATTTCGGCCGAACCTATGATCCGCTCCACGCCTTGCTGGCTACGGCCGTTCCGGTCGTCACGAAAGGCTTCACGGAGAACAGCAATGACCGCGACCATTCGCAACCTCGAGGGGCAGGACGAAGCCAGCATCCTGCGCGAGATCCACAGTGCCCTGAGCGGCCTCAAGTTCGGCTCGGTTGAAATCA